>NZ_JAWRVK010000016.1:0-106943 GCF_036663575.1 Halalkalibacter flavus | reverse complement strand
TGGCTCCGCACGCTGCACGTCTGAAGGAGAAGAGCACTCCTTCAGACTCAAACCAAAGCAGCGGCTCCGCGCACCCCTGTGTAAGCTAAAAGGTCAAACCCGGACCTTAGGAAAGTGGGGGTGGCTCCGCACGCTGCACGTCTGAAGGAGAAGAGCACTCCTTCAGACTCAAACCAAAGCAGCGGCTCCGCGCACCCCCTGTGTAAACCAAAAAGGTCAAAAACCGACCTTTTTGGTTTACACAAACCATCCGGCTGGTTGTGGTTTTTTGTTGCGGAAGATGTGTTTTACTTCTGTATATTCCTCTAGTCCCATGTGGCCTAACTCACGACCAAAGCCTGATTGCTTGAATCCACCCCAAGGAGCTTGTGCAAAGTATGGGTGGAAATCGTTAATCCAAACTGTCCCCATACGTAATTTTGATGCTACTGTTTCTGCTTTTTCAATGTCAGTTGACCATACAGCACCTGCTAAGCCGTAAATTGTGTCATTCGCTTTTTCAATGACTTCTTCAGTAGTCGAGAACTTTTCAATTGTCAAGACCGGTCCGAATACCTCTTCTTGTACAATTCTCATGTCAGACGTACAGTTCACGAAAATAGTAGGTTCATAGAAAAAGCCGTCTTGTAACTCAGGATCATCCGGACGTTTTCCACCAAGAACTAGTTCTGCTCCTTCTTGTTTACCAATTTTTACATAATTTTCTACTTTATCGCGGTGTTGGGCTGAAATGAGTGGTCCACTTTGAGTACTTTCTACAAACCCATTTCCTAATTTAATCTTCTTCGCTTGGACGATAACAGCTTCTACCAAACGATCGTGAATGCTTTCTTCTACTAATAAGCGGGACCCAGCAGAACATACTTGACCTGCATGGAAAAAGACAGCATTTAATGCCTGGTCAACAGCTGTATCAAAATCAGCATCAGAAAAGACGATATTTGGATTCTTTCCACCTAATTCAAGGGCGATCTTCTTCACATTCCCACTAGCAGCTTGCATAATTTTCTTTCCTGTTTCAATCCCGCCTGTGAAAGAAATTAAATCTACATCTAGACTAGTAGATAACTCAGCACCTACAGTGTTACCTGGTCCGAGTACAAGGTTTGCAACACCTTTTGGAATACCAGCTTCCTCCATTAATTCGAACACTTTAATTGTAGTAAGTGGTGTAATTTCACTTGGTTTTGCAATTAGAGTATTTCCAGCTACAAGTGCAGGAGCTAATTTCCATGACGCTTGTAGTAGTGGGTAATTCCATGGACTAATTTGGCCACAAACACCAATTGGCTCACGTACTACACGGCTTTCTGAATCAGGGATTGGAGATTGAATCACCTCTCCACCATTTTTATCAGCAAGTCCAGCGAAATATTGGAATACATTTGCAATGTCATCCATATCTGCATAGCTTTCGACGATTGTTTTCCCTGTATCTAATGATTCTAGCCTAGCTAATTCTTCTTTATCTCGACGAATGAGCTCTGCAATTTTTTGAACAATTTCCCCTCGCTCGTTTGCTGGTGTTGTTGACCATTCTCCTTTATCAAAAGCTGTTCGGGCAGCTTGGATAGCTAATTGCGAATCTTTTTTATCACCTTCTGTCACAGTTGCAATAACTTCCTGATTAAATGGATTAATAATGTCTCGAGTATTACCAGTATGAGATTCAATCCATTGGCCATCAATATACATACGTTTGATTGTCACGTATATCGCCTCCAATTCGTTAAGTTCGTTAAATTAATTAAGAAAAAATTTAACGTTTTGAATATCTTAAATTTAACATCCTCATGAAAAACTGTCAAAAGGAAATTTTTTTAATAAAAATCAATTGTTAGAGAAGCCTTGGTGTAATCATTGATTTGCCTATTCCAAAGAAATTATACTAGGATTTCTTTTTGACATATCTCAATATTTAAGTAACATTAAATAAATAAAAAATAAAATTAACACACTTAATTTGAAGGAGGTGGGAATGTGAGTCAAAAGGATGAAGAAGCTATTGCTACTATAAATAAAGCAAAGGATTTAGTGATTGATTCTCTAGCTGAAACAATGGATTTATATGGAGTAACTAGAAGTGTAGGAATTCTTTACGGAACAATGTACTTTGAGGATAACATGACACTTGATGCTATGCGTGAAGAACTAGGTATGAGTAAACCAAGTATGAGTACGGGAGTAAAGAAGTTGCAAGAGTATGATATCGTAAAAAAAACGTTTCAACGAGGAAATCGAAAGCATACTTATATTGCAGAAAAGGATTTCTTCCAATTTTTTAATAAATTTTTCACGAAAAAATGGGAAAGAGAAGTGAACTTAAACTTAGTAGCCATTGATCAGTCACAAAAAGTTCTGTTAAAAATCCTAGATTCTACCGATGTTTCAGATTCATGTAAACAAGAAGCAGAAGATATTTATAACCTTCTAGAGAAATCTAAACCTTATTACAATTGGTTATTATCCCTTGTTGAGGGGATAAGAAATGGAGAAATATTCAAGACTTTTCCTGTACCTAATGAAAAAAAAGAATAGTTTTGTTCTGAATTTTTATAATTGAACTGTTCATAACACGTCTTTATGCTAACTCCTAATTTTGGAATGCCACTTTCTAAATATTCAAAGGGGATCTAGATCATAATATTTTTGTCCTGAACAAAAGGTTTGGGGCACCGGGCAAGAAAAGCGGAGGTGCATTACCATCGATGGAATGTTATTCTTCATTGTTTTTGTGCTTGTTGCCATAGTAGGTGCACTTGCATATTTTTTTAGAGCAAAACCTGAACCGGCGCCAGCACCAGTCTATGTTGGTCGAACAGAAGCGACAAATTATAATTATGAATCATTTAAGGAGGAGTTTGCAATGGAAAAAGACGCAAAAGATATCATTGAACATGTAACGGAGGAAGCTGAGGAGGAAATTGGAGTAGAGTTAGATCCGCTTAAAGGACAGTTAGAAACGATGCAGTCTACACTTAGCCAGCTTCAATCAACTCAGCAGCAAGCTAACTCAATGATGATTTCAGGACAAGACCAACAACAAACAAATCAATTATTACAACAACTACAACAAATTAGCAATCAAGCGCAACAACAACAACAGAAAACATTCCAAGACCTCCAGCAATCTATCCAACAAGCAACACAAATGTTAGGGAATGTAAGTCAATCTATTCAATCCATTAATGTATTGAATCAAATGGCTCAGCAAATCAATCAATCCCAACAACAACTACAACAGCAAACTCAAAGCCAACAGCAACAGCAACAAGAGCTGCAAAAGTTACAACAAATGCAAAACCAACAAGGTCAAGGACAATCTAGTCAAGATATGTCTTACAGTACACAATCTTATCAAAACTAAATGACAAAAAGGTACTGGCTGACAATAGTGAAGCCATTGAAAAAGGGTAAATAACAACCTATTTCAGTTCCTTGATTAAGTAGCAAAGGTTCCGCACCGTTGCGCGCCTTCTATGAGAAATCAACTCATAGAAGGTTTTTATAATAGGTGTGAGAGCACTTCTAACACCAAGGCAACGGCTCTACACATTGCACTTGACCGACTTTTTTTGTCCCCTCAATACTGTTAGCAGATACCTTTTTCTTCAAGCATTTACCTTATCTGCGTGTAACCACTCTACAAACTTTGAAAAATACGTTACAAAAGGTAACAAAATGATTGAGCAAATCACATTAAAGATAAGGCTAGCATGGGCAAGCTGCATCATTGGTATCGGAGTAAGGCTGCTTGCTAATGTGCTTAACCATCCTATAAGGGGAAAGAAAAAAAGAACACCAAACACATTTAGCCAAATATTTGCGTAAGCAACAAGCTTTGCACTGCGCCCTGAACCAATGCTAGCTAAGTATGCTGTAACACACGTCCCGATATTCGCTCCTAACATAATAGCTATACCTGCTGGAAGGTTTAATACATTATCTGTCATAAACCCCATTGCAATAGCTGTGGTCGCTGTACTTGACTGAATGATAGCGGTCAGAACCGTTCCGATTCCAATGCCAACTAGTTGATGTTCATTTGTTAAATCAAAAAATGAATGAATCGAGGGGATCGATGATAGCGGATAAGCTAATGTCTCTAATCCATCCATGGCAATAAAAATGCATGCAAGTCCAAAAGATAAACATCCTAAGGAGTATGTTTTTTGGTTAGGAATTACTAAAGTGACTAGTCCAATTACCAAGAGAGGTACGATTAACATGGACAAATCAAGAGCAAGTAATTCTGTTGTCATAGTCGTCCCGATATTCGCTCCTAAAATGATACCGATTGAGTGACGGAAAGCAAGAAGTCCTGTAGCCACGAGGCCAACAGTCATGATGATGATAGCTGAACTACTTTGAAGGATCGCTGTGGCAATTGCACCAACGACTAACCCTTTCCATGCTGAATCCGTTAATCGGTGTAATACTTTTTTAAATTTCGCTTGTCCGATTTGAAATAGTCCTGCTCTCATCACAACCATCCCAAATAAGAATAAAGCAATAAATACAGCCAACAACGAAAATAATTCTTTAATCACTCCGATCACCTCTCTATCCAATCTATGGACAAAAGTGAACGAGCATGACAGAAATTATTAAAAAGAGAGTGTTTGATGGAAAAGTTAATTGAATAACAAAAAATAGAGGTGCTTTTTAATCAGTATGTATATTGAATAAGAGAATCATATAAAAAGGGATTTCAAGATACATTTACATATGAACATTTATTGCAATTGTATAGAACGATTATAGGGAGGGAAATAAATGGGCAAACGTGATGCTGTGATTGTCAGTGCTGTTCGTTCGGCTATTGCTAGACAAGGAGGAGCATTAGCACCATTACAAGCACATGAATTCGGGGCAATTGTATTACAAGAGGTATTAAAAAGAGCGAACATTGATCCCAGAGAGGTCGATGATATTATACTTGGAAATGTTTCAAGTGGTGGAGGAAACATCGCTAGACTAACATCTTTGCAAGCGGGCTTCCCTTTTTCTACAACGGGAATAACTATAGATCGACAATGTGGATCAAGCATTAACGCGGTTATCCTTGCTGCACAAGCCATCCAAGCAGGAGTTGGCGATATTTTTATTGCGGGAGGTACAGAGAGTTTAAGTCGAGCTCCTTACTTAATGGATCGTCCTACAAAGGGCTACGATCACGTCCTTCCCAAGTTTAGACCACAACAACTGTCACCAAAGGACATAGGTGACCCTCCTATGGGAATAACGGCTGAGACTCTAGCAGAAAAATATTCAATTACACGGGAAGAACAGGATGAATTCGCTTATAATAGCCAACAAAAAATGGCTAATGCGATGAGGCAAGGTTACTTTGATGAACAAATTGTACCAATCACTATACCTGTTCGAAAAGGGGCACCATTCATATTTACTGAAGATGAGCATCCGCGTCCACAAACGACAAAAGCAGGTTTATCTAAGTTACCTCCAGCATTCTTACACGGTGGCACAGTTAGTGCGGGCAATAGCTCAGGCATTAATGATGGGGCTTGTGCACTTGTTGTTATGTCACGAGAAGTGGCAGAAAAACGTGGTCTTTCTATTATAGCAGTTATTCGTGGATCCTCTATCAGTGGTGTAGACCCGAAAGTAATGGGGATTGGTCCAGTATCAGCTGTGAAGTCTTTGCTAGCAAGAATTCGTATGACATTAAATCAAATAGATTTAATTGAATGTAATGAAGCTTTTGCTGCGCAAACATTAGCGGTTGATCGTGAACTTCAATTTGATGTTAATAAATTAAATGTTAATGGCGGGGCAATTGCTCATGGCCATCCGCTTGGAGCCACGGGGGCTGTTTTAATGACAAAAACAATCTATGAACTTGCTAGAAGAAAGCAGCAATTTGGGCTTATTACTGCATGTATTGGCGGTGGCCAAGGGATTGCAATTTTACTAGAACGTGAATCATAAGTCCATGGATATTTTTACAAAGTTTTCTCTAACGCCAAATAATGCTCTAATCCTTTTATGATATACTATTTCCAATGATTTTTTTTAGAAGATTGTGAGGCGTTAACAACATGAAGGAGAAAATAATTGAAAAGAGCATTGACTTGTTTGGACAAAACGGTTTTACTGAAACGTCCATCCAAGATATTGTAGAAGCACTAGGAGTAACGAAAGGAACGTTTTACTATTATTTTAAAAGTAAAGAAGAACTTTTAATGGAAATACACCTTCGTTATATAGACGATTTGTTAATAAGCCAAGAGGAAATAGTAAATCAAGTTACCACTCAAGAGCAAAAGCTCTTTGAAATGGTCTATATGCTTATGAAACATATTGAAGGGCATGGACAAAGTGCAAGAGTGTTCTTTCGTGAGATGCAGCATCTCAATGAAGTCCATCTAGAAGATATATTTAAGAAAAGTGATGAGTTTAAAGAAAATATAAAACGTGTTATTGACAAGGGAATTGAAACTGGTGAATTCCGTAAAGATTTGCATAGCAATATTATAACTTTAGCCATCCTTGGAGCAGTTAATTGGAGTTATCACTGGTTTAATCCAAAAGGAGAGCTAAACGAAAAAGCTGTATCTAAAATTTATATCGATTTAATGTTAAATGGGTTAAAAGCAAAATGATAGAGTGGAACTTGTTGATTTTCGGTTGACCTATTACTATGATTGTATTATAATGCTAAGAGACGTGCACTCAAATAGAATGTACGTCCTGAGTTGGTTGTTTCGGAGGGAGGGAAATAAAATGGCAGAAACTCGTGTTCGCAAAAACGAATCGATTGATGCTGCACTTCGTCGCTTCAAGAGATCACTCTCTAAAGAAGGAACGTTGGCTGAGGTTAAAAAGCGTAAGCACTATGAAAAGCCTAGTGTTAAGCGTAAGAAGAAATCTGAAGCAGCAAGAAAACGTAAGTTCTAATTGAAGTGAGAGGGTGCTTTCATTGAATCTTCTTGAACGGTTAAATCAAGACATGAAGAATGCGATGAAGAACAAGGAAAAGGATAGACTCTCTGTCATCCGTATGGTAAAGTCATCGTTGCAAAACGAGAAGTATAAGCTCGGACGTGAGTTGACGGACGATGATAGCCTTACGGTGCTTAATCGCGAACTGAAACAACGCAAGGATTCCCTCCATGAGTTTGAAAAAGCAAACCGTGAAGATTTAGCTTCCAAGCTACGTGATGAAATCACTGTACTTGAAGACTATATGCCAGAACAGCTTTCTGAAGAAGAGGTCTCTCAAATTGTTCAAGAAACAATAACAGAAGTAGGGGTGTCAACCAAAGGAGACATGGGTAAGGTCATGGGAGCAATCATGCCTAAGGTTAAAGGAAAAGCTGATGGTGGTCTTGTGAATCGTCTTGTGCAACAACATTTATCATAATGACACAAACGTCTCATCTCTTGTTAGAGGTGAGACGTTTTTTTGCTTTTACTAGAGCTGGAATTTGTTTTCATGATAGAATGGTAAGTGAATTGAAAGCGAATATTATATAAAAATGGTTGAAAAAAGTTGAAACCATTTTTAAGTTGTATTCGTAGAAGGATTAGAGCGACGATAGAAGGGAGGGTACATATGGAAAGAAGGCGTTTACGTCTATTTTGTTCAATCACATTTCTTCTTTTAGCTTGTTTGCTCATGCCAATTCAATCGCTAGTTTATAGTGATGAAGACTCTGATTATGAATCTTTAGTTTATTATATTCCAGTTGAGCAAACAGTTGAACGTGGTCTAGAAGCTTTTATGTCAAGGTCTATTGCTACGGCAAAAGAAGATGGTGCTACTCATATTATATTAGAGATGGATACACCAGGTGGAGCCGTTGATGCTGCTGGAAACATTGCGCTTTTAATTCAAGAAAGTGATATCCCCATTATTACGTTTGTAAAAAACAAGGCGATTTCAGCAGGGGCATATATCGCACTCAATACAGACCAAATTATTATGGCACCAGGTGCAACTATGGGTTCAGCAGCTGTAATTGATGGTGCTGGAAATGCGGCTGATGATAAGACACAATCATATTGGTTATCGGAGATGCGCAGTGCTGCTGAGTTGAATGATCGAGATCCGCAGTATGCTCTTGCGATGGCTGATCAGCGTATTGATCTGCCTGAATTAGGCGCGCCTAAAGGGGAACTTTTAACCCTTACAGCTCAACAGGCATTGCAAGTAGGATATGCGGAAGCAATTGCGTCTAATCGAGCGGAGCTTCTTGACTATTTAGAATTAGGGAATGTCGAAGAACGTGATATGGAAGTAAGCTTTTCTGAGCAGATTGCTCGTTTTGTTACTCATCCGGTTGTCATACCCATATTATTATCAATTGGTAGCTTGGGGCTGGTTCTTGAACTATATTCTCCTGGTTTTGGAGTTCCGGGGATAATGGGAATCTCCGCTTTATTGCTCTTTTTCTTTGGGCATATGTTCGCGGGCTTCGCTGGTTGGGAATCGATGATTTTATTTGTGATTGGTTTCTTACTTATTATGGTTGAGATTTTTATACCTGGTTTTGGGATCTTTGGATTACTAGGGATTGCCTCTGTTATTGGTGGTATGCTACTGGCGTCATTCTCAACGGCTTCAATGCTTATATATATTGCTATAGCCCTTGTGATTACAGCTGTCGCTACGGTTTTTATATTTAAATATTTTGGTAATCGAGGTCCGATGAAAAAAATCATTCATACGGATTCAACTAGTACTGAAAAAGGTTATATCACGAATAAAACAAGAGAAGAATTGATTGGTCAAACTGGTACAACTTTGACCCCGCTTCGACCTTCAGGCTCAGCCGTTTTTGATAAAGAGCGTCTTGACGTTGTATCTGAGGGAGGATATATTGGACAGGGTAGTAAAATTGAAGTTGTGTATACAGCTGGTTCACGAATTGTTGTTCGTGAAGTGAGAGAAAACAAATTAAGGGAGGAATAAGAAAATGGCATTAGATCCTGGTAGTATTACATTGTTAATTGGTTTAGCAATATTGCTTATTTTGCTTGCGGTATTATTTACTTTTGTACCAGTTATGCTGTGGATTTCAGCCTTAGCGGCAGGAGTTCGTATTGGTATTTTTGAATTGGTTGGAATGAGGTTACGTCGAGTTATTCCTGCTCGTGTTGTAAACCCGTTAATTAAAGCAGTAAAAGCAGGGCTTGATTTAAGTACTTCAAAATTAGAGGGGCATTACCTTGCAGGAGGTAATGTTGACCGAGTTGTTAACGCACTAATTGCAGCGCAAAGAGCGAATATTGAATTGAGTTTTGAACGTGCAGCAGCAATTGATTTAGCTGGACGTGATGTGCTTGAAGCTGTGCAAATGAGTGTTAACCCTAAAGTAATTGAAACACCATTTATTGCTGGTGTAGCGATGGATGGAATTGAAGTAAAAGCTAAGGCGCGTATTACGGTACGTGCTAACATCGACCGACTTGTTGGGGGTGCTGGGGAAGATACGGTTATTGCGCGTGTTGGTGAAGGGATTGTTTCAACAATCGGTTCAGCTGAAAATCATAAAAGAGTATTAGAAAATCCAGATATGATTTCACAAACGGTTCTTTCAAAAGGGTTAGATGCAGGGACAGCGTTTGAGATCCTGTCTATTGATATTGCAGATATTGATATCGGCAAAAATATTGGTGCTGAATTACAGACTGATCAAGCTGAGGCTGATAAGAAAATTGCTCAAGCGAAAGCAGAAGAACGTCGTGCAATGGCAGTAGCGAAAGAACAAGAGATGAAAGCAAAAGTTGAAGAAATGCGTGCGAAGGTTGTTGAAGCTGAAGCTGAAGTACCAATGGCACTTTCTGAGGCGTTACGTCAAGGAAATATGGGTGTTATGGATTATATGAACTATCAGAATGTAATGGCAGATACAGATATGCGTGATTCAATTAGCAAAGCTACTGATGGTGATTCAACTAATCAAAAGGGTGAATAATCATGAATCCTCCCCTAAAAAATGAAAGGAGGAGATGAATGTGCCTTTAGAAAGTTTACTTGAGTTTATTGCTCAAAATTTTATCTTTGTAGCTGTTATAGTCGGTGGTCTCATTAGTATGCTAGGTCGAATGACGGGTGCTGGACAGCAGCATCAAGATAACCGTGGAGCAGGGCAGAGACAGAGACCACCGCAACAACCGCAAGAAGAAAAAGTTGATTGGCGTGAGATATTTAAGCAAGAAGAAATGGAGCCTGAACGAGGTCGAAATCGACAAGAACCTAAAGTGGAACAAGTCCAAGTAACTGTCCCTTCTGAAAGAGAGCAATTGCAGCAAGAGATTCAAAATCGGTACGATGAATTACGTCAAAAAAGAGAAAAAGCTTCTCAAAGAGACCGTGAAGTAAGAAGTGAGACAGAAGTAACTCATCATAGTGACGGTTTGGATCTCGGGTTAAATCGTCTATCGAATAAAGAAGCTATGAAAGCAGTTGTGTGGTCGGAGGTGCTTGGTCGTCCGAGAGCACGTCAGCCTCATAATACATTTTCGAGAAGACGCTATATGAAGTAGTGCCAACTAGGCACTGCTTCTTTTTTTTGTTTTGGCATGGATTCATTGTGATATCAACTCATTATTGATCATAAAGATTAGAGGAGAGGGGGTTCACATATGAAAAAAATGAGACAGCAAATGAAGAACTGGATGACAAAACAACTGCAATTACCTGCAGATGTCATGATGGACCTGCCACGAATCACTATGATTGGCCAATTGCATATATACATTGAAAATCATCGCGGTGTATTAAGATTCTCCAATCAAGAGCTCCGGTTGTTACTTAAGCAGGGGCAATTACTCATAAAGGGTGATAACTTTGTCATTAAAACGATTTTACCAGAAGAATTGCTACTTGAAGGGCGCATTGATCAAGTTCTTTATATAGATGAGTCACGTACATAGCAAGTAGCTACGTATACGTATGTTTTAAAGGGGGAAAAACAACAATGAAGAATAATTGGACTAACCATTTACATGGCTATGTACGGGTAAGGATAGATGGTGATTATCCAGAAAGGTTTCTTAACCGTTGTATTGAGGAAGACATCTCGATATGGCAAATCAAAAAAATTGGCGACAATCGAATTGTTTGCTATATGGATGTAGAGGATGCAAAGAGGATTCGTCCTCTCTTACGAATGACCAATTGTAAAGTGTCATTTATTCAACGGAGTGGATTTCCTTTTTTGATAAGGCGAATTATGGCGCGCTCAGGGTTTGTTGCTGGTCTTGTAGGGTTCTTGGCTATTATGTTCGTACTTTCAAATATGGTTTGGGGAGTTGAAATTAAGGGAGCTTCACCGCAAGTAGAGCATGAATTAAGACAGGTAGTAACTGAAATGGGGATAAAACGTGGAGCATTTCAGTTTTCTCTTCCCAGTGTTGAACTTATTCAAAGAGATGTCACTGAGTTAGTTCAAGGGGCCACATGGGTTGGTGTTAGACAAAAAGGGACGACCTTTGAGTTTGAAGTAGTTGAACAACAACTTCCTGAAGAAGCGGACCGCTACAGTCCTAGACATTTAGTGGCAACGAAGAAAGCAATCATACGTAAAATCTTTGTTGAACATGGTCAGGCTATGGTCAAGCCTAATGATTTTGTTAGAAAAGGAGATCTCCTTGTTTCTGGGTATATAGGAAAAAAAGATGCTGAAGATGAAGAAAAAGAGTTGGTTCCAGCTCAGGCAGTTGTATTTGGTGAAATTTGGTACAAGTCCGACGTAACTATCCCGTTAGATACCCTATTTACAACGTTAACTGGGGAGAAAAAGTCAAAACATTACCTCTCGATTTATGGGCTTGATATCCCAATCTGGGGCTATGGGAAAGTTGAATTTGAAGAATTTACAGAGTCGATTCACGAAAGACCTTTCAGATTTATTAATTGGTCACTACCGTTAACTTATAAACGTTCTGATTTTCTTGAAACCGATCAATTTGAGCGTACGTATACAAAGGAAGAGGCGATCCGGGCAGCGAGGGAACGTGCCCGTGCTGATTTATCGAAGGATTTACCAAAGGATGCGGAAATAATTGGAGAAAAAGTTTTGCACGAAACTGTTGAGAGTGGTAAAGTAAACTTACGGATACATTACCAAGTAATAGAAGATATTACATCGGAGCAACCGATTATTCAAGGAGATTGAGTCTATTGTCAGAAACGAAAACAATACAGTTAGAAGTCAAGAATGCCAATGAGACACAGGCACTTATTGGCCCTCATGACAGACATCTGAAGCGAATAGAAGAACATCTTGATGTGACGCTTGTTACTCGTGGTGAGGAAGTACTCGTTACTGGAGATGCAGAGAAGATAGAAATTGTTCGCAAAATCATTGCTACTTTAATACAATTAATCCGAAAAGGGATATCTATTTCTGAGAGAGATGTCGTATATGCTGCTCAATTAGCTGAAAATAATCGTCTAGATGAGCTTCTTGAGCTTTATGATGAAAAAGTTGCAATGAACGTTAAAGGAAAACCAATTATTGCGAAGACTCTTGGTCAACGCCATTACGTCGCTGCCTTAAAGAAGAAGGACATGGTTTTTGGAATTGGTCCCGCTGGTACGGGTAAAACGTATCTAGCTGTTGTCATGGCAGTTACGGCTTTAAAAGAAGGTCATGTAAAACGAATTGTTTTAACGCGTCCAGCTGTAGAAGCGGGAGAAAGTTTGGGCTTTTTGCCTGGAGATTTAAAGGAAAAAGTAGATCCATACTTACGTCCTCTTTATGATGCTCTTCATGATGTTTTGGGCATGGAACAAACGGCAAGGTTGATGGAAAGAGGTACGATTGAAGTAGCGCCTTTAGCTTATATGCGTGGACGTACGCTAGATGACGCTTTTGTCATTCTAGATGAAGC
Organism: Halalkalibacter flavus; assembly: GCF_036663575.1. NCBI lineage: Bacteria > Bacillati > Bacillota > Bacilli > Caryophanales > Bacillaceae > Halalkalibacter > Halalkalibacter flavus. Next base: position 94,076 of record NZ_JAWRVK010000016.1, on the reverse strand, counting down.
CCAAAATACAACTAGAGAACAAATGAAAATGTTCATCACCAGACTTGGATTTGGTTCGAAGATGGTGATCAATGGAGATTTAACGCAGATTGATTTGCCACGTGGCAAAAAATCCGGCTTGAAAGTTGCAATTGAAATTTTGGACAAAGTAAAAGACATAGCATTTATTTATTTGCAACAGTCTGATGTTGTTCGCCACACATTAGTGCAACAAATTTTACAGGCCTATGAAAAACAAGATGCTGATGAAAGAGAATTCATCGAAAGAACATAGGATTATGTGTAAAAGAAAGCCTTGCCTTAGGAGGCGTTAATAGGAAGACCCTCTTAATGAAAGAGGGTCTTCCCTTTTGAAATGAAAAGGTATAGAAGGAAGAAATGAGGTGATTTGCTTGAAGAGAAGGTCAACCATTGATCAACAAAAGTGGTGGAAAAGACTTCGAGAACATCAATACATACGCGCAATCCTTTTTTGTTCGATTGGATTTATTCTTTATATATTACTGTTAGGAAATGTTATTCCGGAAACATTAGATATTCGTCTTTCTCAAATAGCAGACAAAGATATCCGTTCACCTATAACAATCGAGCATAGAACAGCTACAGAGGAACGGCGAAGTACGGCTGTTGATGAGATAGGGCCTGTTTATGATTTGAAACGAGAGTATGCTCAACATCAGGTGAAGAAAGTAGACGATATTTTTGATGTTGTTAATAAAGCAAAAAATATGGAAGAAGAACTTGTGCCCGGCCGGGATTTAGAAGAAGAGCCTTTAGGGGAAGAAGAGCTTATTGAGTTGCAAATTGAATATATGAAAGAAGTTCTTTCGTTAAGGAGGAGCAATGGAATTACGGATCAAACTCTCATCGCACTTTTAGATGCAGGAGAATCACAGTTGCAAATTGCAAAAGAGACGACAACAAATGCTGTACACGAAGTAATGAGTGAGAGAATATCGATCCGAGAATTAGCTGATGCAAAACAGGAAGTGAGCAACCAAATAGCAGTTTCAACTGTAAGTAACAGGCTTCTAGATGCAATGATTGAAGTAGCCCAATTTGCTATCATTCCGAATTACATATATGATGCTACTGCAACTGAACAAATAAGGCAAGAGGCAGCGGAGAGTGTTGAGCCCGTTCTAATTAGGGAAGGACAACTTCTTGTAAAAGAAGGAGAAATGATTGATCACGACATTTATGAACAACTTCGTATTGTAGGACTATTAGATGGGTCTTTCAATATTTTTCCATATATTGGATTAGCTTTGCTCGTTTTGCTTATTACGGGTATGTTAGCGTATTATGTAAATGAAGCACAAACGTCCGTACAGAAAAATAACAGCCATCTATTAATGTACACGTTAATATTTATTGTAACTGTATCTTTAATGAAAATAACTAGCCTGTTAGAAGGGTTAGAAATTCAAGGAATTGGATTTGTTGTACCTGTGACGCTTGGAGCAATGCTTATTACGTTGCTCATTCATACTCGTCTTGCGATATATTCAGGTATAATGTTTGCCGTTATTGGAAGTATTATGTTTAATAATGAAACTGTAGGAACGTTCAACTTTACTTATGGTTTTTATATGTTATTTAGTTCATTTGCAGGTGCTTATTTTTTAGATAAGTCTAATCGGATTTCTAGAATTTTAAGAGCGGGATTATTTGTTTCAGCTATTAATATCGTGGCTGTTATTGCTCTATTATTTATGAAAAGTGTCCAGAGTGGTTGGTTTGAAATTGGAATGCATGTTGGGTTTGCTTTTTTATCTGGTTTTGTAGCTGCTGTTTTAACAATCGGCTTATTACCATTTTTTGAGGCAGGCTTTGGAATTTTATCGACATCTAGATTAATTGAACTTTCAAGCCCTAACCATCCTTTATTGCGCAAAATATTAGTTGAAGCACCGGGAACTTACCATCATAGTGTAGTTGTCGGGAACTTAGCTGAAGCAGCCTGTGAATCGATTGGTGAAAATGGGTTACTAGCTCGAGTTGGTTCTTACTATCACGACTTAGGAAAAACAAAGCGACCACACTTTTTCATTGAAAATCAAATGAGAATGGAAAATCCACATGATAAGATTTCTCCGCAATTAAGTAGAACTATTATTATCGCACATCCTTATGATGGAGCAGATCTATTGCGTGAGTATAAGATGCCTAAAGAGATCATTGATATTGCTGAGCAACATCATGGTACGACTCTGCTAAAGTATTTTTATCATAAAGCAAACAAGGATGCTGACCAACCGATTCCAGAGTCGCAATTTCGCTATCCAGGTCCAAAGGCACAAACAAAAGTCTCAGCTATTGTTGGAATTGCAGATAGTGTAGAAGCTGCGGTGCGAACGATACAAAAGCCAACACCAGATAAAATTGAAGCGCTCGTTCGAAAAATAATTCAAGATAAATTAGAAGATGGTCAATTTGATGAATCTAATTTAACGTTAAAAGAACTTGATCAAATAGCTGTTTCGATCCTTGAAACGTTAAAAGGAACGTTTCATCAACGCATCGAATACCCGGAAGATGTAAAAGGAAAGGGAGAAAAAGGATGAACATAACTGTTGATTTTAATGACGAGACGAACAGTATTACAAAAGATCAGCATGAACTGATTGAGGCTGTAATTTTGAAAACGGCAGAAGTGGAAGGAATAAAAGGTGAAATTGAAGTCTCGGTGACAATAGTAGATGAAAAACGTATTCAAGAAATTAATAGAGAATACCGAGATAAAGACCAACCAACAGATGTTATTTCTTTTGCATTAAATGAACAAGATGAAGATGAACCTGAGGTTGTTTATGCAGAAGATATGCCTAATATCCTCGGCGATATTATTATTTCCTTTGTTCACATTAAAAGGCAAGCGGAGGAATACGGCCACTCGTTTGAGCGGGAACTAGGCTTCTTAACTGTTCATGGTATGCTCCACTTACTTGGCTATGACCATATGACAGATGCCGATGAGAAGGAAATGTTCTCAAGGCAAGAGGACATTTTAACTGCTTATGGGCTTACACGATAGGAACAAAAGAGGATTTAGAAGATTACTCAGGTCATTTTTTTATGCTTCACAGGGGTTTAAATATGTTCTTAAACATGAACAAAACATGCAGATTCACTTGTTAGTAGCAATTGTAACTATATTTGCTGCATTTTTATTGCGATTTCCAGTTGGGCATTGGGTAGTATTGCTTTTGGTAATAGCTAGCATGTTTGCTCTAGAAATAATGAATACAGCCATCGAACGTACAGTTGATCTTGTAACGGAAGAATATCATCCATTAGCAAAACGGGCAAAGGATATAGCGGCCGCTGCTGTCTTCATCTATTGTTTATTTGCAGTAGCAATTGGGTGTATCCTTTTTATCCCGGCTATACTTAAATTGTTCTAGAACTGGTTGAGAGGAGTACCCTCTACTATGTGGAAGAGATTTCAAAAAAATATTATTGCAGGCATAATCTTTTTATTGCCTGCAATAGCAACAATTTACGTAATTCAATTACTGTTTGGCTTGGTAGATGCATTTCTCGGGTCCTTTATTACAGATGTGTTAAAAGCATTGAATATTATTACAACAGAAGAGGGCCGTATCTATTTTCTTGGGGTATACACTCCTTTCTCAGAACGATTGCTAGGTATTGGTTTTGTATTAACCATCCTCCTTATAACATGGGTTGGAGCCATGCGTATTCAAGGGAGAGGAATGAAAATATTTGGTACTATCGATCGTTCTTTTCGTAAAATTCCGATAGCAAACTCCATATATACTTCGGTAGAACAAGTCATTCATGCGTTTGCGCAAGAACGTTCTTCTTTTAAAAATGTTGTTCTTGTTGAGTATCCAAGAAAAGGCCTCTATACGGTCGGGTTTCAAACAGGGGAATCTAGAGGAGAAGTACAGCGGGTCACATCAAAGGCTTGTATCAATGTTTTCCTGCCTACGACACCAAATCCCACTTCTGGTTGGCTTGTGCTCGTTCCGAGAGATGAGGTAATTGTTTTAAATATGACAGTAGAACAAGGGTTAAAGTTCATTATTTCTGGTGGAGTTGTTGTACCGCCTGACCCAGAAGCCATAGTAAATGATGTGGAAACGGAGTACAATGAACGGGATATGGTCGTTCATGTGCGCTCGAGAAGAAAGGATGAAGATAATGAATAAAGAGCAATTAATCGTTGAAGCTAAGCGAGCAAGGGAACAAGCGTATGTGCCTTATTCTAACTTCCCTGTTGGAGCAGCTCTATTAATGGAGGATGGTGCAGTTTATAAAGGTGCCAATATTGAAAATGCCTCCTATGGACTTACGAATTGTGCTGAGCGAACGGCTTTGTTTAAGGCGTATTCGGAAGGGAATAAAAATGTTAAGATGGTAGCTGTCGTAGCAGGAACGGACAGGCCTGTCTCTCCATGCGGAGCTTGTCGTCAAGTGATGGTTGAATTGTGTTCGCGTGACACACTTGTCGTATTAACGAATTTAAAAGGTGATATTTCAGAAATGACGGTAGGAGAGTTGCTACCTGGAGCATTTACAGCGGAGGATATGGATGAATAACGAAAAAGGTTTTAAATCAGGATTTGTTTCTATTATTGGTCGACCGAACGTGGGGAAATCAACGTTATTAAATCATGTAATTGGACAAAAAATCGCAATTATGTCAGATAAACCACAAACAACACGAAATAAAATACAAGGTGTTTATACAAGCAATCAGTCTCAAATTGTTTTTATTGATACACCAGGTATACATAAACCTAAGCATAAGCTCGGCGATTTTATGATGAAAGTTGCGCAAAACACGTTAAGGGAAGTAGATTTGGTTTTATATGTAGTTGATGCTACAGAAGCATTTGGCTCAGGAGAGGAGTTTATTATTGAGCGTTTAAAAGATACGTCAACTCCTGTCTTTCTTGTTATAAATAAAATTGACAAGATTGCGCCGGATGATTTGCTTGGGGTTATTGATACGTATCGAACAAAATATGACTTTAAAGAAGTCATTCCTATTTCTGCATTGCAAGGAAATAACGTGCCTACATTAATGGAGCAAATTACAGAATATCTAGATGAAGGTCCACAATATTACCCGAGTGATCAAGTAACAGACCATCCAGAGCGTTTTGTTGTAGGAGAATTGATTCGTGAGAAAGTTCTTCATTTGACTAGAGAAGAAATTCCTCATTCCATTGCGGTAAATATTGAACAAATGAAAAAACGTGAAAACAGTGATACTGTTTATATTGGAGCAACCATTATTGTTGAACGCTCTTCTCAAAAAGGAATCATCATCGGAAAACAAGGATCAATGCTTAAAGAAGTAGGAAAACGAGCAAGAGGCGACATTGAATCATTACTCGGCTCAAAAGTCTTTCTCGAAATCTGGGTGAAAGTCCAAAAAGACTGGCGCAACAAACCCGCCCATCTCAGAGATTTCGGATTTAGAGAAGATGAGTACTAGAGTTTATTAAAAAAGGGCGTTATTCCCTTTTTTAATAAACTCGAAGCGATGAGCGGAGCCGCCGTAATGTTTTAAGCCTGTTAGGAGCGGGTTTTTCCTAACGGGCGCACGGCGAGTGGAGCCATCGCAACCATGTTCGCACGGAACAAGAATCAAGAGCAATTGCCTTTGACAAAATCGAGGAGCCAGAGCAAACCCGCCGTAATGTTTTAAGCCTGTTAGGAGCGGGTTTCTCCTAACGGGCGCACGGCGAGCGGAGCCATCGCAAATATGTTAGAAGGAGTTCAATTTCACTTATGAATTGAGCTTTTTTTATGTTCGCTTCGATGTTTAATTAACGAGAAGTACATCTAATTTAATCAAGAAAGGTCCTTCATCGAAGATGAAGGACCTATTGAGACCGAACAGATTAAGAAAGTTTTTCATCGACAGGATGAATGACTTACAGCAAAACATTCTAATTTGTTTTGTGCTTCATCATTCAATTTTATAACTAAATTAATCTTAACTAAGTGTGCTTGAATTCATACATTGGAGATAGCTGGGTTGCAAAACAATTCGCTAATTGTGTTACTCATTTGCATGATAGTAACTGCTCCAAAACTGAATCCGTTAGGCGTATATCCATTGTTTTTTGGTTCGTAATTCATTATCATAATAGTAGACCAACAAAAAATGGAAGTAGTAAATGTCAAGCAGATTAAATTAACAATATTTCCTTATCATGATTCTAGGAAAGTAGGTCATCATACAAGTATAGAGCGTAAGTCTAAGTCTTTTATAGGAAGGTGGATTCTGAAATGCTCGATTTTTCATGGAAAGTCTTTTCAATGACAGGTAATGTGGACACGTATTTATTGTTGAAAGAATTAGAGCGGGATTCAGACGATCAATTCAGAAAAGAAGACATGGAGGATATCGAAACATCCGACGCTCCAACACATTAATGTATGTTGACACCTCACAAAGGACGTGTGGTGACAAGTATGATTCACAAAGTTGAAGGTATTGTGATTCGGACAACAGATTATGGCGAATCAAATAAAATTTTAACAATTTTTTCTAGAGAGTTAGGGAAAATTGGTGTTATGTCTCGTGGGGCAAAAAAGCCTAAAAATCGATTATCGGCTGCTTCACAATTGTTTATTCATGGCACATTTGTTTACCAGCAAAGTCATGGTCTTGGTACGCTCAACCAAGCAGATATAGTAGATTCTTTTAGAGAGGTTCGAAGTGATTTATTTCGGGCCTCTTACGCCACTTACATAGTTGAACTGACAGATAAACTGACAGAGGAGAGAAGTAGAAATCCTTATCTCTTTGAATTGTTATATCAAACGCTCTATTATTTAAATGAAGGTATTGACTCTGATGTGTTGCTTAGAATTTACGAGGTGAAAATGCTTGCTGTTGCAGGGATAAAACCAGAGCTAGACCAATGTGTAAGCTGTTCTTCTACCGAATTACCAGTTGCCTTTTCCATTCGACATGCTGGGTTTTTGTGTCATAGATGTTTGCATCGAGATAATAAAGGGTTTAAATTATCTGCTCATTCAGCAAGATTACTAAGATTATTTTTTTATATCGATTTGCATCGTCTTGGACAAATATCGTTAAAAAAAGAAACAAAGCAAGAACTAAAAGAAGTGTTAGCAGCTTATTATGATGAGTATTCGGGATTAAGGTTAAAATCCAAACGTTTTCTTGAGCAAATGGAACGGATGGGTGATTTATAGCTCGAATGTTGACACTTTTGCTGAAGTTTTATATGATGCTAGTAATAACATATGGTGCATTGATGGAAAGTAGTACTTATCCTCTCTTGAGAAAGCGAACCTAGGACGGTGCGAGCTAGGGATCTAGATGATAAGGAAGGCATTTCGGAGCACATTCGATGAAAGTGATTAAAGTCTGCTTTGACTTTAATAATTAGGGTGGAACCGCGGGAAGAGCTCTCGTCCCTATGTCATTACGACATAGGGATGGGAGCTTTTTCTTATGCCTAATCACTCGAATGTCACCATGAAAATTTAAGGAGGAAATTATAGTGAATGTACAAAATATGATTTTGACGCTACAAGAATATTGGTCAAAGCAAAATTGTATGATCATGCAAGCGTATGATACAGAGAAAGGGGCAGGAACAATGAGTCCCTTTACACTTCTTAGAACAATTGGTCCTGAGCCTTGGAATGTAGCATACGTTGAGCCATCTCGCCGGCCTGCGGATGGAAGATATGGGGAGAATCCAAACCGACTTTATCAACATCATCAATTTCAAGTAATTATGAAGCCGTCTCCTATTAATATTCAAGAACTTTATTTAAAAAGTCTAGAGGCACTTGGTATCAACCCTTTAGAACATGATATACGTTTCGTTGAAGATAACTGGGAAAACCCGACCCTTGGTTGTGCAGGGTTAGGATGGGAAGTATGGCTTGATGGAATGGAAATTACACAATTTACATACTTTCAACAAGTTGGAGGACTTGAGGCAAGTCCTGTTTCAGCAGAAATAACGTATGGACTTGAGAGGCTAGCATCTTATATCCAAGATAAGGAAAATGTATTCGACCTTGAGTGGGTGGAAGGGTTTACGTATGGAGATATTTTTAAGCAACCGGAATATGAGCATTCAAAGTACACATTTGAAATTTCAGATACTCAAATGCTTTTCTCCCTTTTTGGAACATATGAGCAGGAAGCTAAAAGAGCATTAGATGAATCACTTGTCTTCCCAGCATATGATTACATTTTAAAGTGCTCACATACGTTTAACTTGCTCGATGCAAGAGGAGCCATTTCTGTTACGGAACGAACAGGATACATTGGGCGCGTAAGAAACTTAGCGCGTGCAGCAGCAAAATTATACTATGACGAACGTGAGCGCTTAGGATTCCCAATGTTAAAAAAAGAGGAGGGAAAAGATAATGAGTAAACGAGACTTCTTACTAGAAATTGGTTTAGAAGAATTACCTGCAAGATTTGTCACGAGTTCAATTGAACAGTTAAAAGAAAAAGTTGAATCATGGCTAAAAGAAGAACGGTTAGTATTTGATTCCATCCGGACGTTTGCTACGCCTAGGCGCCTTGCGATCTTCATTGAGGGGCTTGGTGAGAGTCAGCCTGATATTAGCGAAGAAGCAAAGGGTCCAGCTAAGAAAATAGCTTATGATGATGAAGGTAACTGGTCTAAGGCAGCCCAAGGGTTTGCTCGTGGTCAAGGAGTAACGACTGACGAGCTCTTTTTTAAAGAGGTAAAAGGTGTAGAGTATATATTCGCTAACAAATACATTGCTGGGAAAAAAACAGTGGAACTTCTTCCTGCTTTGAGAGAACTTATTGTTTCTTTACATTTTTCAAAAAATATGCGCTGGGGAAGCAATGATCTTCGTTTTGCTCGTCCAATTAGGTGGCTTGTTGCTATGTATGGAGAAGAGGTTATTCCATTTTCTATCACAGGCATTGAGACAGGTGCTACAACATATGGACACCGGTTCCTTGGTAAGCCAATTAAATTAAGTGATCCAAGTGAGTATGGGGTAGCGTTATTAGGTGAATATGTTATTGCTGATCAGTTAGAACGAAAAAGAGCGGTACGAAATCAAATCGAATCTATGACAGAAGGGAACGGTTGGATTATACCGATCGATGAAGAGCTTTTAGAGGAAGTGACTCATCTGGTTGAATATCCAACTGCACTTTCTGGAGGTTTTGATGAAGATTTTCTTAAATTGCCAAAAGAAGTGTTAATTACGTCAATGAAAGAACATCAACGTTACTTCCCTGTAGAAAATGAAAAAGGCGACTTATTGCCGTATTTTATTACAGTAAGGAATGGGGATCATCAACATCTTGAGAATGTAGCGAAAGGAAACGAAAAAGTCCTTCGTGCAAGGCTTTCTGATGCGGCGTTTTTCTATAATGAAGATCAAAAATTAAATATAGATGATGCCTTGCAACGTCTGGAGCAAATTGTTTATCATGAGGAACTAGGTTCCGTTGGGGATAAGGTTCGACGTGTTAAAAAACTAGTAACCGACTTAAATGTATTACTAAATGTTGATTCAGCAAAAGCGCAAACTGCGAATCGAATTGCAGAGATTAGTAAGTTTGACCTTGTAACGCAAATGGTAAACGAATTCCCTGAGCTACAAGGTAGAATGGGGGAAGTTTATGCTGAATTAGCTGGGGAATCAAAAGAGGTGGCTAAAGGTATTAATGAGCATTACAAGCCGAGGTCTGCTGGAGATTCAAGTCCTTCATCACTTGAAGCGACGGTTGTCAGCATAGCAGAAAAGCTAGATACGATTGTAACTTGTTTTGCCATTGGACTTATTCCAACAGGTTCACAAGATCCGTATGCGCTTAGACGTCAAGCGGCAGGGATTGTTCAAATGCTTCATGATCATAATTTAGAAGTGACTCTTGAACAATTGATAAAAGTAAGTTTAGATGTTGCGGAAGGCAGAAAACTGCTTAAGCGTGACTATGAAGAGATTCAAACAGAACTTGTTGAATTCTTTAAATTAAGGGTTAGGGCACTTCTTCAAGAAAATGAAATACAATATGATATTATTGATGCTGTATTAAATGACGAAATAGGTCATATTCCGACTGTAATGAAAAAAGCAAAGGTTATTACTGAAAAGCGTCAGGATTTAGCGTTTAAAAAGGTCGTTGAGGCGCTAAGTCGAGTAACAAATATCGCGAAGAAGGCTGAGGATTCTATTGAAATTGATCCAACATTGTTTGAAAAAGAAGAAGAAAAAATGTTATTCAGACATTATCAAGAGTTGAAAGTAAATGTGGAAAAGGCGTTGGAAAAAGGAGATGCCAAGCTTGCATATAATGAGCTTGCAAGCTCTGAGCCAGTAATTAATCAATATTTTGATCACATCATGGTTATGGCAGAGGATCAAAATATTCGACAAAATCGACTGCAGCAGATGAGTGAACTGTCTAAAGTTATTCGTTCTTATGCCCAATTCCAGTCAATAGTATTCGCTTAAAATGTAGGTGTCTTCCTATATTGATAAATAGGAGGTCATATAAGCTTGCTCTTTCCATATTGGCTATCACTCGTATATAATAATTATATATTAGTATGGCACTTTTAGTGCTAAGGACGGTGAAAACCAATCGAACTAACAAGTAGGCAAGAAATGATTATTGAGATTGTTAAGGAAAGTGGCCCAATTACCGGGGAACAAATTGCAGAACGTCTCTCTCTAACAAGAGCTACGCTTCGTCCCGATTTGGCTATATTAACAATGGCAGGCTATTTAGACGCTAGACCACGTGTTGGGTATTTCTACACAGGGAAATCTGGAAACCAAATGTTAGCAGAGAAAGTCAAGAACATTACGGTAAATGAATACCAGTCTAGGCCCGTTGTGGTTCAAGAGTCAGCATCGGTGTATGATGCGATATGCACGATGTTTTTAGAGGATGTTGGAACATTATTTGTCGTGGATAAGCATATAACCTTAGTAGGTGTTCTCTCAAGGAAAGACTTACTTCGGGCAAGTCTTGGAAAGCAAGCGCTAGAGTCTATCCCTGTAAGTATTATTATGACGAGAATGCCTAATATTACAGTATGCAAACAAGATGATTTAATTATTGAAGTGGCTAATAAATTAATTGAAAAGCAAATTGATGGACTTCCTATTGTTGTGGAAGTAGAGTATGGCTCCCGTTTTGAAGTAGTAGGTCGAATAACGAAAACGAATATAACAGCATTACTAGTTGATTTAGCTAATGATGAGGTAATATAAGCGGTAAGGAGGGGCATTCATGGAAGAAATTAGACAGCGACCGGTTGTCTATGTCGTTTCAGATTCAGTAGGGGAAACGGCGGAATTGGTTGTAAAGGCTGCTGCTAGTCAATTTAGCAGTGCTGGACTTGAAGTGAGACGAATTCCATATGTTGAAGATAAAGAAACAATTGAAGAAGTAATTATCTTAGCACGTAAATCTAATGCACTAATTGCGTTTACACTTGTTGTTCCAGAAATAAAAGAACACCTATTGACACTTGCACAGGAAACGGGTGTCGATACGGTAGATATTATTGGGCCAATGTTAGAGAAAATAGGAACATTGACGAAGAAGGCTCCGCGTTATGAACCGGGTTTAATTTATCGATTAGATGAGGATTATTTTCGTAAAGTCGAGGCAATCGAATTTGCTGTTAAATACGATGATGGTCGTGACCCAAGGGGAATCATTCGTGCTGATATCGTGTTAATTGGAGTTTCGCGTACATCAAAAACACCACTTTCTCAATATTTAGCGCATAAACGATTGAAGGTAGCGAACGTGCCGCTTGTTCCCGAAGTAGAACCCCCTAAAGAGTTATTTCATATTACACCGAAAAAATGTGTGGGGTTAAAAATTAGTCCAGAAAAATTAAATGATATTAGGGCGGAACGATTAAAAGCACTTGGGTTAAAAGCCCAGGCTAACTACGCCAACCTTGATCGAATCAAAGAAGAATTGGCGTATTCAGAAAAAATTATGCAACGGATTGGATGTCCCGTTATTGATGTTTCAAATAAAGCAGTTGAAGAAACAGCCAATTTAATCTCAAGTATGTTTTTAAAAAAATAATAATAGGAAGTATCTTGCGTATAGAAGCAAGATGCTTTTTATTTTTGGGGCTAGTCAAAGGAGTTAAAGTTGCGTATAATAAAGAATTGTGATTCTAATAGTGAAGAAAATTTTGGTTATATTTTAAAAAAGAACAAATAAATTTTAAAAGTCAAGACTTTTTCTTTGTTTTTTGGTAATGATAGTAAGGATAAAAAAAACGAAACACGATACAGATGTTTCATTCGACAAATATCTACGAAATTCTTTAAAAAGATAGCAGGATTTTTGAAGGGAATGTTGAATTCAACTATTATGAATCCTTCATTACAAACCATTTATGTCGACGCGGACGCTTGTCCAGTAAAAGCAGAAATAGTAGAAATTTGTGAGTTCGTAAACATGCCAATGGTGTTTGTGTCATCTTATGCACATACATTAACTCTACCGTCTACAGCTAAAGTGGTGACTGTAGATAATGATAAAGAGGCGGCGGATTTGTTTTTAATGAACAATGCTAAAAAAGGTGATATATGTGTAACACAAGACCATGCTCTTGCCTCGATTATGTTAGCTAAAGGGGTAATAACACTATCTCCCCGTGGTTTTGTTTATCAAGAAGATACCATTTTGCAAATGTTGGATGCACGCTATATTTCGCAAAAACAAAGGAGAATGGGTGGAAAAACAAAAGGTCCAAAACCCTTTCGACAAGAAGATCGTCAAATGTTTATTGAACAACTCACAAAAATTGTTACAGAAAAAGAAGGAACATAGCAAAAAAACTCGAATTGTAAGAGAAATTGGTATGATTAATGGTGATGACAATGAGCAACAGGATACCGGATGAAAAGGTTGAGCAGATTAGACGCTCATCGGATATTGTCGAAGTAATTAGTGATTATGTGCAACTAAAAAAACAAGGTCGGCAGTATATTGGATTATGTCCCTTTCACGGTGAAAAGTCCCCTTCTTTTTCTGTATCACCGGATAAACAACTTTACCATTGTTTTGGCTGCGGTGCTGGTGGGAATGTTTTTTCATTTTTGATGGAACTAGAAGGACTTACTTTTATTGAATCTGTCAGAAAACTTGGAGAGCGTGCAAACATTGATTTGCCTGATGCGACCGCTCAGTCACCCGTAGCGGGACCACAAGTATTAATGCGCTCAGCTCATGAGTTAGCCGCAAAACTCTATTATCACGTCCTTACGTTAACCGAACAAGGATCTGAAGGTCGAATTTATGTGAAAAAACGTGGTTTTACAAAAGAACAAATTGAGCATTTCCAAATTGGTTTCGCTCCAGATCGCTGGGATGCACTTGTCACAATCTTAACGAAACGTAATTTTTCGCTAGAAACGATGGTTCAAGCAAGTTTATTGGGTGAAAGGGAGTCAAAAGACGGTTATTATGACCGTTTCAGAAACAGACTTATGTTTCCAATTTGGGATGGGCAAGGCCATGTTATCGCTTTTGGTGGGAGATCAATCTCAGATGAAAAGCCAAAGTATTTGAATAGTTCTGATTCACCAATCTTTCATAAAGGAAATACACTTTATGGACTTCACCTTGCAAGACCTTCAATTAGGAAGCTTGGCTCAGTTGTCTTATTTGAAGGATATGTGGACGTGATTGCAGCTTGGGGGGCAGGACTTTCTAATACAATAGCTACACTCGGTACTGCTTTAACAGAAGAGCAAGCTAAAGTGATTAGGCGAAATGCTGAGAATGTTACCATCTGTTATGACTCAGATAAAGCAGGAACGAGCGCAGCCTTCAGGTCGGCAGGGATACTAGAACAAGTTGGTTGTACTGTGAAAGTTGCTCAAATGCCAGAAGGGCTGGACCCCGATGACTATATTCGTACATACGGTGCTGAAAGTTTCAAATCGAATGTAATAGGGGAAAGTTTGACTTTAATGTCATTTAAAATGCGGTATTTGCGTAAAGGTAAGAATATGCAAAATGAAGCAGAAAGAATGAGCTATATTGAGGATGTTTTAACTGAAATTAGTACTTTGCCCCGAGCGGTTGAGCGAGATCACTATCTCAGACAGATCGCTGAAGAATTTTCGCTTTCTTTAGAAGCGTTAAAGCACGAACAGTTTCAAATTTATCGGGAAAAACGGAAGCAAGATAAAAGTGATTATCAATCAAAGGATCGACCTATACAATCTAGGAAATCCTTAGAAGCAAAAAAGTTATTACCAGCCCATCAAAATGCTGAGAGATTTTTACTTGCTCATATGATGAGAGATGTTGAAGTGACAGAACTTGTTCAAGAACGCATCGGTGGGAGTTTTAATATTGATGAACATCAAGCAATAGCGGCTCATCTATTTGCATACTTTGGTGAAGGACATGAGGCTAATCCAAGTCAATTTATTCAAGGGTTGCAAGATGAAAAGTTAATTAGGATTGCAACAGAGCTTGCAATGATGTCGTTAAATGATGACTTTCAAGAGCAAGAACTGCTCGATTATATGAAATTGATTGAAACTTATCCAAAACGGATACAAATACAACAAAAAGAATTAGAAATGAAACGAGAGAAAGACCCATTAGAAGCAGCAAGACTTCTTATGGAGATTAATCGTATGAAACAGGAGCTTCACTAGCATGAATTGGCAAGAAGCTTTGGTTGTGAACAATGGAAGGAGGGGATCGAATGGCAGATAAACCACTACGCCCACTAGCGGAAGGTGAATTGTCTATCGATCAAGTGAAAGAACAATTAGTGGAGATAGGTAAAAAGCGCGGAGTACTTACTTATGCTGAAATTACAGAGAAATTAGCAGCTTTTGATCAAGATTCCGACCAAATGGATGAATTTTTTGAATATCTTGGTGAACAAGGAGTCGAAATCCTAAATGAGACGGACGATGTGGTTCCAAATCTCCAGCAAGCTGTAAAAGATGAAGAAGAGTTTGACCTTAATGATTTAAGTGTACCACCTGGTATTAAAATAAATGATCCTGTAAGAATGTATTTAAAGGAAATTGGTCGTGTTCCCCTTCTTTCGGCTGAAGAAGAAATTGAGCTTGCCAAACGAATTGAACAAGGTGATGAAGAAGCAAAAAGGAGATTAGCGGAAGCGAACTTACGTCTAGTTGTCTCTATTGCCAAACGTTATGTTGGTCGTGGGATGCTGTTTCTTGATTTAATCCAAGAAGGTAATATGGGGTTAATCAAAGCTGTTGAAAAGTTTGATTATGAAAAAGGATATAAATTTAGTACGTATGCGACATGGTGGATTAGGCAAGCTATTACTCGTGCGATAGCGGACCAAGCACGAACGATCCGTATTCCTGTTCATATGGTAGAAACAATTAACAAACTAATTCGAGTACAGCGCCAACTCCTTCAAGATTTTGGGCGTGAGCCAACACCTGAAGAAGTTGCTCAAGAGATGGAGTTAACTCCGGATAAAGTTCGTGAAATCTTAAAAATTGCTCAAGAGCCTGTGTCTTTGGAAACACCAATTGGGGAAGAAGATGACTCACATCTTGGTGATTTTATCGAAGACCAAGAAGCATTGGCTCCATCTGATGCGGCTGCATATGAATTACTAAAAGAGCAGCTAGAAGACGTTCTAGACACGTTAACCGATCGAGAAGAAAATGTTCTTCGTTTACGTTTTGGATTAGATGATGGTCGTACTCGTACTTTAGAAGAAGTGGGTAAAGTATTTGGTGTAACTCGCGAACGTATTCGTCAAATTGAAGCGAAGGCACTAAGAAAGCTTCGTCACCCTAGTCGTAGTAAGCGACTAAAGGATTTTCTAGAGTAAGGTTAAGAAATCGTATGACATAAGAAATAAAAAATAAAAGTCTTCATAATGGGTCTGATTCTGTCTTTAAGAACATATAGTCGGTTGCTCGTGGCTATATTGATAATTGAATCAGGCCTTTTGGCTTGCCTCTGATTCGATCATTGCATTGGCTAGCAGGGGGATAAGAATAAAGATGGACGAGAATAGAAAAAGAATCATAATTAACGAAATTCAGCATTGGAAATCAACAAAGTTACTTCCTGAGCAGTATTGCGATTTCTTGCTTACTCTGTATACAGAAGGTGATCATGAGTTAAAAGAAAATAATAAGAAGCAATCTATGTTTTTTAAAAGGTATATACTATTAACTCTCTTAATGGTACATCTTCTGTTCTTATTAACAATTCTTGTCATTTATTTTACCGATTTTTCAATAGCAATGCAAATAGCAATTGTTGTTCCATTTACAGCTGCCATCCTATTGGTTGCTAGTAAAACAACAAATTCAATCGTTTCTTCTTATTACTACATGATTACAGCGCTTATTTTTTATTTGTTAACTGTAGAAATAGTAATGGGCACAGGTGGAAATACAACTATTATATATCTCTCAATTTTTCATTGTCTTGTTTGGCTTCTAATAGGTTGGCGTTATTCGTTACGAATCTTTACAATTGCAGGAGCTGCAGGCTTTTTGTTATCATTCTTGTTCTTGTTAAGATAAAAGAGTGACAAAAAAAGCAAAACTGAAAAGATCCCTTTTCTTTATGGACAATATCAAGTAGAATGAGAAGGGAATCTTTAAAAGCGTCTACATAGTTGTTTGACGATATGTGTGATCCGATACTATTTAAAGGAGGATATGATAATGAAAGGAAGACCACTATTACCATTTGCAATCACTGCTATTGTTGGTATTTTGCTTATGGTAGCACTTTCATTTGTTGGACTTGATCAGCGCGCGCAAATGAACGCTGATGATACAGAAGAGGCTGAAGAAGTAACAGAATTTGAAGATCCTGTTACAGCTGGTCAAGAACTTGCTCAACAATCATGTATTGGTTGTCATGGAGGAGACCTGGGCGGGGCATCAGGTCCAGCAATTAATGCGCTTGACGGAAAATATTCAGTGGAAGAAATTGCTGATATCATTACAGGTGGTTATGGAAGCATGCCAGCTATCACAAACTTAAATGATGTGGAAGCTGATGCAATTGCTCAATATTTGTTAGCAGAATCCGAATAATTTGAAGACGAGAGTACTATTGTAACTCTCGTCTTTTCTCTATATATTAGAAATGGATTAAATTGGGTAAAGTACATAGATAAAGTAAAATTAAAATGATGCATATAGGTGATACAAATGAATGAAAAGCAGTTGTCTGAAAGGCTAGTACGAGTGGCAAAGTATGTACCAAAGGGAGCAAAGGTAGCAGATATTGGCTCAGATCATGCTTACTTGCCATGTTATTTATGTATTAAGGACATAGAACTTACAGCTATTGCTGGTGAAGTAAATGAAGGGCCATACCAATCAGCTAGAAAACAAGTAGAAAAATCAGGTTTAACAGAAAGAATTGATGTGAGAAAAGGGAATGGTCTTGAGGTTATTAATTGTGGCGAAGTTAATACGATTACGATAGCCGGAATGGGTGGAGGACTTATCACTACCATTCTAAATGAGGGAAAGGATAAACTAGAAGGAGTAGAAACTTTGATCTTGCAGCCTAATGTATCAGCTGATATTATCAGGAAATGGCTTTTGCATAATGAATGGGTCCTAGTTTCAGAAGAAATTCTTGAAGAAGACGAAAAGATCTATGAAGTTCTAGTTGCGAAGCGAGGAAATGATGAATCATTATATGAAGAGCAAAAAGAACAGAAATTTTTGCTTGGTCCATTTTTAATGCAAGAAGTAAATCATGCCTTCAAGAAAAAGTGGCAGTATGAAGTTGATAATTGGAAGAGAATATTAGCTCAGTTTGAAAAAGCCAATGCAAATGAACAAGTTGAGGAAAAAAGAAAGAATTTACTTAATCAAATTAACATGGTTGAGGAGGTTTTACGTAAATGACAAAATATATTAATGGTCAAGCTCTCATTCAGCACTTTGAATCATGGTCTCCTAAGTCGTTAGCTGTTGAAGGTGATAAAAATGGGTTAATGGTCGGTACTTTAAACAAAGAGATAAAAAAAGTGATGATTGCTTTAGATGTTTTAGAGGATATTATAGATGAAGCAATTGACAAAGAGGTCGATCTCATTATTGCTCATCATCCTTTGTTATTTAGACCATTAAAAAAAGTAGACTTAGATACCCCGCACGGAAGAATTGTAGCAAAAGCTATTAAACATGACATAGCTATTTATGCAGCGCATACAAATTTAGATGTTGCTAAGGGCGGAGTAAATGATATGATGGCTGAAGCGATTGGTTTGACAAATACAGAAGTGCTTTCTCCTACCATTACTACAGCATTAAAAAAAGTTGTTGTATTTGTCCCTGAGACTCATGCTCTGCAAGTACGAGAAGCAATGGGGAACGCTGGTGCTGGGCATATAGGAAACTACAGCCATTGTACATTCAACAGCAAAGGCCAAGGAATGTTTCAACCCGAAGAAGGAACTAATCCTTTTATTGGTGAAAAAGGAAGGGTTGAAGTTGTTGACGAAGTAAAAGTGGAATCCATTATACCTGCACATCTTCAAAATAAAGTTGTTAGAGCAATTATAAAAGCCCATCCATATGAAGAACCAGCATATGATATTTATCCTTTAGAGAATAAAGGAGAGACATTAGGCCTTGGACGAATAGGTTTGCTTGAATCCAAAATGACATTAGCTGAATTTGCTGAACATGTGAAAAAAGCTTTTGGTGTGAAAGGGGTCAGAGTAGTCGGTGATTTAACAGCAAGTGTACAAAAAGTTGCTGTTCTTGGTGGTGATGGAAACAAATATATGAAAGAAGCTATTTTTAAAGGTGCTGACGTTTTTGTAACTGGTGATGTATATTATCATGTTGCCCATGATGCGATGATGGATGGCTTACATATTGTTGATCCAGGACATAATGTCGAGAAGATCATGAAAAGCGGTGTGAAGAATTATTTTGATGATTTCCTTGAAAAATCAAAGTATAACACTAAAGTGATTATCTCTGAACCAAATACGGATCCATTTCAATTTCTTTAAACTTCTCTTTAAAAGGAGATGAATTAAAAGAGGGGGGTGTCTCAAAAGGTCTATTTTTGACCTTTTAAGACGCCCCCCTTTCGTCTTGTTTAGCTTTTTGCCTTGACTTTCGGTAATATTTTTTGTAGAGACACCTTCCGTTCAGGGTTCCAACCAGCACCTTCTTTTGGATCATATTGCTCTAAAAAGGCAATCACTTCTTTTGTTATTGGTGTTGGTGTCGAAGCACCTGAGGTAACACCGACTGTTTGGACTCCTTGAAACCATTCTTGTTGAAGCTCAGTTATATCGCCAATACGATAAGCCTTTGTTCCTGCAATTTGTTCAGATACTTGAGCTAATCGATTTGAATTATTGCTTTTAGGATCTCCAACAACAATCACAAGATCACAATCTTTTGCTTGCTTTGCAACAGCTTCTTGTCGTACTTGTGTAGCTAAACAAATTTCATTATGGACTTCGGCGCTTGGATAGGCTTCCATCGCCTTTTTCATAATGTCACTAACATCCCACTGACTCATCGTCGTTTGATTTGTGATAATAATTTTGTCCGTTGAAATCTCTAAACTCTGGACGTCTTCAATGGATTCTACAAGGTGTACCGAATTGGGTGCGACACCAATCGCTCCTTCAGGTTCAGGATGTCCTTTTTTACCAACATAGATAATTTCATAACCTTCTGCTACTTGATCACGTATTAAATCGTGAGTACGAGTTACATCAGGACATGTCGCATCAACAACTGTTAGTCCTTTTTGTTTTGCAAGCTTACGAACTTCAGGTGATACACCATGTGCGGTAAAGATAACAGTTCCTTTATCGACTTGCTTTAATATTTCTACACGATTTGGTCCGTCTAATGAAATAATCCCATCTTCTTCAAATGCATCTGTAACATGTTTGTTATGAACGATCATCCCTAAAATATAAATGGGTCTTGGTAAGTCTAAATTTGCGGCTGCTTGTCTTGCAAGAACCATCGCATCAACTACGCCATAACAATATCCTCTTGGAGAAATTTTCTTTACATTCATGAAAGGCCTCCTATAATAAGACTCATCTGTGATGAGTAGTAGCTAAGTAAAAATGAAACAAAACAAGATCAGGCTGTCTCAGAGGTATTTTGCCTCACAAAAAGTGAGACAAAACATAGGAGACAGCCTTAGTTTTCCTGCTATATAGTATAATGTAGTTTCTCTCAAGTGACAATGCTTACGCTTCTTTTAACTCAATAAGTGCATCGTCAATGAATTCATAAGCTTGCTCTTCAGTCATATCATTGACTAGTACAAGTTCACTAGCAATCATTTGCCGAGCTTTTTGTAAATGATTACGGTCTTGAATGTGGAGGCCGTTTGCCCTTTCTGTTTGCTTTCTTGAAAGAGATGAAATAAGATGAGCAGCGTCAATAATACTTCCGCTCTTTAAGAGATTTTCGGTTTCACGAGAAAAATGACTTGTAGAAGGCGGGATCTCAGGTCCGTTCTGCAGGGCATCTACAAGTGAATCTAACTCTGATTGGTCTATCACTTTTCGCAAACCAGAATCGTTTATCTTGCTTTCTGGAAGCATAAGCTTCACATCAACGAGCGGAAAGTTAAGAATAAAATAAGAGTGAGTTTCTCCTAATACATCCTTTTCTTCAATATCTTGAATTGTTCCTGCTCCGTGATAAGGATAGACAACGTGGTCACCAACTTTAAACATGGGCATTCCTCCAATCGAGTAATAACCTTAGTGTAACACAAAAAAATATAAAAGTAAATTTTACTATCATTGTGCGATTCTTGTCAATAAAAAAATGACATAAATCATTAGTTATATCGTTAGTCTCTCTTTACTTTGGTTAAATATACAATTTTGGACCAGGAATTCCCTTAATACTTTCTGGTTTATAAGCAGTAGATCTAGTAAGGTGTAATGATGAGTCGGTTTCGTTTGTTTGAGAGTGGTCAAAAGAGGTGCTAGACAAAGCAGATGAATCATCCGGCTCTTCAATGTTAATCTTCGTACTCTCTTCATCTTCTGATGCATTTACGGAACTGTCATCAATAGGGTTTCCTTCTTCTGAATTATTGCTCATCATAATTTTCCAGATAGTTGGTGCGTTTCGAATGAGAGGACCGTACTGTTGAATCATCGGAACAACCTGATGAGTTAATCCTAAAACTTTCTGAGCATTAGTTAGCAATGTAGAGAAATTCATTCCCCCACCACCAGCTGATAAAAATCCACCCATCATAGGATTTCCAGCTGCTCCTTGAGCTCCACCTAATCCTCCGAGTATTCTAGAAAGAAACCCCCCTCCTCCTCTAAATACGTGACTACCTGCTCCGCCAAAAGCATTTGCAGCTTGAGTAGGTATGCCATGAGAGAACATATTAGCTGTATGCGACATTCCTTGCATTGGGGCTTGCATAGGCATTGATCCAAACGGGGGACCGAAAAATGGTTGCATGATTAAGTCTCCTTTCCTAGTATCAACAGATTTTATAAGTGTACCGTCTTCTAAATTTGGGGAAAGTAGAAATAAGGATACATAAACTCTTATAACAACTATATGCAAGTGATTGTTGTGCGGTGAGAATGATGCACGTATTAACAAGTGAAAAAGCGAGCTTAAAGATTAACTAAAATAGTAAGATCTAACAAAGTATGATAAAATGAAGTATTGCACAAATGGCATCGGAAGGAAGTTGAAATGTAAATGAAATCAGAAAATTTTAAGCGATTTGAACTGAAGCCCTTTTTAATTGAGGCGTTAAGTGACCAAGGATTCACATTGCCGACAGAAATTCAAGAACGTCTAATACCTGCAATTAGAAACGGAAGAGATGTTATCGGTCAATCTCAAACTGGAACAGGGAAAACTCTTTCATTTCTGTTACCAATTTTAGATAAGATTAACCCAGCGATTAATGAAGTACAAGCTGTTATTACGGCACCAACTCGAGAACTTGCTGGTCAGTTATTTGATGAATTGAAGAAACTTCTTGATTTTTGTCCAGAAGATGAGCAAATTCAGGCAAAGCTATTAGTTGGAGGAACGGATCGTTCACGCGCAATAGAGAGTTTGAAAGTACAACCGCATGTTGTTGTAGGAACGGCTGGACGGATAGGAGATTTAATCGATGATCAGGCTCTTCAAGTATATACAGCAACCATGCTTGTAGTAGATGAAGCGGATCAAATGCTTGACATGGGTTTTATTGCAGATGTAGATAAAGTTGCTTCAAGAATGGCAGAAAAGTTGCAAATGATGGTGTTTTCCGCAACAATTCCAGAAAAGCTTCAACCATTCTTGAAAAAATATATGACAGAACCACGTCATGTTCAAGTGGAGCCTAAGCATGTAACTGCGTCGAAAATCGAACACCGAATAATACCGCTTAGACATCGTGAGAAGATTACATTTGTTGTAGATATTGCGAAATCTATTAACCCATATTTAGCAATTGTATTTACAAATACAAAGGAGCAAGCTGATGAAGTAGCTGATGCAATGTTAGCAGCCGGTTTAAATGTCGAACGTCTTCATGGCGGTTTGCAACCTAGACAACGTAAGCAAGTAATGAAGCAAGTTAAAGATGTAAAAGTACAGTATCTTGTAGCTACAGATTTGGCTGCACGTGGAATTGATGTGAAAGGTGTCACTCATATTATTAATTATAATATCCCGAAGGATCTAGATTTTTATGTTCATCGCGTTGGAAGAACAGCTCGAGCTGGATTAGATGGAATTGCATTTACGATTTATGAAGATCATGATCAGCAGGCAATTGAGAAGCTTTTAAAACGTGGCATTACATTTACCTATTATGATTTTAAACAAGGCAATTGGACACAACTTGACCGCCCGCCACTTGGCGTACCTGGAAAGAAAAAGACAGCTCGTTCAACCGAAACAACTGTAATTAAACCGAAAGAGCAAAAACGTACAGGTGGGAAAGCAGTAGCGAGACCTAAAAGCGTAAAGCCTGGTTATAAGAAAAAAGCACGCTTTAAGCAAGCAAAAGTAGAACAAAGACAAAGAAGAATGAAAAAGAAAAAGTAAGTGTAGGAGAGAAGAAATTATGAAGGTTAAACTTGGTTCTCATGTTTCAATGAGTGGAAAAAAGATGTTACTTGGGGCAAGTGAAGAAGCAGCCTCTTACGGATCAAACACATTTATGATTTATACAGGGGCACCACAAAATACAAGGCGCAAAGCTATTGAAGAATTAAATATTGAGGCAGGATTATCTCATATGAAAGAAAATGGGATGACGGATATTGTTGTTCATGCCCCCTATATTATTAATATTGCAAACACTACAAAGCCCGAAACATTTGAACTAGGAGTACGCTTTTTGCGTTCTGAAATTGAACGCACAGAAGCTCTTGGTTCGAAGCAAATCGTTTTGCATCCTGGGGCGCATGTTGGGGCTGGAGCTGAAGCTGGCATTCAAAAGATTATTGAAGGGCTAAACGAAGTGTTTGAAGAAAAGCGTGATGTACAAATTGCATTAGAGACGATGGCTGGAAAAGGATCGGAATGCGGTCGAACGTTTGAAGAGCTTGCATCCATCATTGATGGTGTTACACATAATGAACGTTTGTCTGTTTGTTTTGATACATGCCATACACATGATGCAGGCTATGACATTGTGTCTGATTTTGATGGCGTACTTGATTCTTTCGACCGTATTATAGGACTTGATCGTTTAAAAGTTCTTCATATTAATGATAGTAAAAATGAGCGAGGTGCAGCAAAAGACCGCCACGAAAATATAGGGTTCGGTCATATTGGTTTTAAAGCATTACATTACATTGTCCATCATCCTCAATTAAGTGAAGTACCAAAGATTCTTGAAACGCCATTCGTTGGCGAAGATAAAAAGAACAAAAAAGCACCTTATAAACACGAGATTGAAATGATCCGTTCAGGAGAATTTGATGAGGACGTAAGATCAAAAATCGTATTGTAATAACCAAAAAAGCAGAAGGGATTTCAGAGGGCACGTAAAAAGGGAAAATTGTCTTTTTTTAGTACCCTCAGAATGACCTCTGCTTTTTGGGATGTTTCATTTTATGTGTAACACGTAAAGGTAAAATAATGACTATTTTTATGTTTGAATTAAAGGTATTGACTAAATTGCTGAAGCAATTGTTGCACAACTGAAGAGACATAAGGGTCTACTTCTGTTTGTAGACGATGAATTATTCTTTGGACTTGAGCTTGATTGGCAACATCAATTTGCTCTAATCTTAAAATGGAAATGACTTTTTCTGCTTGCTGCCTAGTAAGGGCAATGTTGTACTGATTAGCTAAGTTTAATAATTCATTAGCTGTTAATGAATTAACCTTATTGTTAACAAGTTGTTGCATGATTGCATTCATAAAAGCACCCCTTTGATCAAGTAAACTAATGGCAGTGTATGAGTTACTTGAAGAAAATGTGCAGAAAAAAAGGAAATTTTGGTAGACTTATCGAATAAAGGATTGAAAGGAACCAATAGATTTCTAACTCATGTATAATCATGTCATAAATTGCTACAAGAAGAGGGGGGTGGGGCCTTATGGAAAATAAGCACCTAGACGAACAAATAGCCCCAAATAGGAATAACTCAATGTCAATGAATTCTTCGGTAACAAGTCAACTCTCATCAGCTCATTCATCGACACTTACGGAGGAAAAAATGATCGAACAACATTTTCTCATTGAAGAATTAGGTATTCCTTACTTAAAAGTAGATCAAAATTTACATATATTAAAGTGGAATCAAGCTTTTTTAGATGTAACAAACATAAGTGAAGCACAATTACGTGTTTGTACTTTGGAGCATTTAAGTATAGATAATCCTTTTATTTTATTTAGCTTAGAGCTTGTTCAAAAAGCATTGGTCACGAAGAGTAAACAAGTAGATGATTTTGAAGAAGATGAAATATTATACCGTCTTAGAGTGATTCCATTTGAGGATGATGGAATGGTCTATCTTGTTTATGAAGATCGATCTCTTCAAAGACAGTTTGAAAATTTACTTACTTTTCATCACCAGATGGAGGCTGTATCGCACATTGCTGCGGGAGTCGCGCATGAATTACGTAATCCTTTATCAGTTATTAAAGGTTTTTTGCAATTGGCGCAATTAACCAATGATCATCAAAAGTACTATGATACGATTATGTCAGAAATGAACCGAATGAATGGCATTCTTGAAGATTTTCTTTCTGTCTCGCGAAAAAAGATGGAGCGTAGGTGGCAATCTCCTGTTCAGATCATGAATTCCTTGATCGAGATTATGAAAGCGGAATGTCTTCTCCATGATGTAGAATTTAAACTAGACTTAGCAGAAACCAAAAAGCAAATATATGTGAATGAATCAATGGTGAAACAAGTTATGCTTAATCTATTACGAAACTCTGTAGAAGCTTTTGGGGAGTCAAATTCCAATCGAGTTCTCACTATTGAAACGAGTGTACAAGAGGAAAATTATATCATTGAAGTGAAGGATAATGGCAAAGGGATGCCTAAATCTGTTTTAAATCAATTAGGGAAGCCCTTTTTTACAACAAAAGAAAGAGGGACAGGGATAGGAATCCCGTTATGCAAGAAGATCATTGAGGATCATGGTGGCAGTTTTAAAGTAGATAGTACGTATAGTATTGGTACAAATGTAATTGTTGCCTTACCATTAGGTAACTGAGAAAAAGCCTGACACCTATATTAATAGGTCAGGTTTTTTTGTTATGAATGAATTTGCTACCTCTATAGGCGCATGAAGTGTTTATAGAGATAGAAATGAGGTTACACATTTACAACTTTGTAAATAACGATTATACTTATTACAAGTGAAAGTTTACTTAGGGAAACTTTTCTGCCCTGTCCTAATTTTGCACCTTTTTAAAAATTACCCATAAGATGTTGTGATAATTATTTTAAATGGGCTTAACGATCTTCTTCGTTTTAGAAGTTCAATTGTCCATAAACGAACAAGGGAGTTTTTTCTCGAAAAAGTTGCACAATGGCAACAATGAAAATTATCTTGATTGGAGGAAAAGCTGGTGAAAAAAGTTATAGAAGTTGAATCACTATCTGTTTTTTATGAAAATAATCAAGCAGTTAAAGATATTAGCTTTCAAGCAGAAAAAGGAAGACTAATTGGGATTGTCGGTCCAAATGGTGCAGGTAAATCGACGTTAATAAAAGCTATCTTAGGTTTAGAAAAAGCACAGGGGAAAGTAAGGGTCTTAGGAGAGAAAGTAAATGATGTTAGAAAGCAAATATCATATGTTCCTCAGCGCAATCAAATTGATTGGGATTTCCCTGTTTTAGTGGAAGATGTAGTCATGATGGGGCGGTTTACGCATATTCCGTGGTATAAAAAAGCAGGAAAAAAAGATCTAGAAATTGTGATTGAGTCACTTGAAAAAGTGGGAATGCTAGAATACCGAAAGCGTCAAATTGGCGAACTATCTGGAGGACAGCAACAGAGAGTTTTCATTGCGCGTGCACTTGCTCAACATGCTGATTTATTCTTTTTAGATGAACCTTTCGTTGGAATTGATGTAACTTCGGAAGAAATTATTATTAATCTACTTAGAGAAATTAAAAATGAAGGGAAAACGGTTTTTGTTGTACATCATGATTTAAGTAAAGTTGAACAATATTTTGATGAACTATTATTAATTAATAAAGAGCTGGTTGAATATGGTGAAGTGAAAAACGTCTATAAACCAGATATTCTATCCAAAACCTATAAGGGGAGCATTACCTTGTTTGGAAACGATGAAAATATAATGGTGGTGAGTGAATAATGAGTAACATTACAATGTTCATTGACCAAGTTATGCGGTATTCTTACTTGCAACAGGCTTTAATTGCTGCAATTTTAGTTGGTATCATTTGTGGTGTGATCGGGTGTTTTATTATTTTACGTGGGATGGCTCTTATGGGGGATGCCATATCGCATGCTGTTTTACCTGGAGTTGTCATTGCTTATATGATTGGAGTAAGCTTCTTTATTGGAGCTACGATTACAGGTGTACTAACTGCTCTTGCAATTGGATATGTATCTCAAAATAGTCGAATAAAAGATGATTCTGCTATTGGGATTATGTTTACCGCCGCTTTTGCACTAGGGATTGTGTTAATTACTGGACTACGTGGAACAGGTGTTGACCTATGGCATATACTCTTTGGGAATGTACTTGCGGTCTCTAGATCAGATCTTATGGTCACTGTTGGGATTGGCGCTTTTGTGTTATTAATGATTATTATTTTTTATCGACCACTGTTGTTAAGTACATTTGATCCCGTAATGGCTAAAGCAACGGGAGTACCTGTTCAACTCGTTCATTACTTGTTGATGCTCCTATTATCACTTGTAACAGTAGCGTCACTCAAGACTGTTGGAATAGTTTTAGTTGTTGCTATGCTTATCACACCAGGAGCTACAGCCTATTTATTAACTGACCGCTTGCCGGTTATGCTTGGTTTATCGGCTTTGTTTGGTGTGATAGCTGCAATAGGAGGGATGTATTATTCAGTAATTTATGATGTAGCATCTGGTGCTTCTATTGTTTTAGTTGCTTCCGTATTATTTGGTTTAGCTTTTTTCTTCTCGCCAAAACAAGGAGTTATTACAAGAAAATGGCGTGCTAAAAAAGTGCAAAGAGCATAAAAGGGGATGTCCTAAAAGGTCTGCTTTTGACCTTTTGAGACACCCCCGAAGCAATGAGCGGAGTCGCTACATTTTTAAAAAGCCATGAGAGGAGTGGTTTACACACTCACGGAGGTAGCGAATGGAGCCATTGCCACCTTTGTTCCCGACATTTGAGTCAGCATCATAATAATAGACAAAAGAATCGGCATATTGTGCCGGTTCTTTTGTCTTTATCTAATCTTATTCATCGATAGCTGTAAAGCGTGAAGCAAGTTCGTGGAATGTAAGCTGACTTTGGATTGGTTGCTCATGTGTTGGGCGCTTAATATATTTGTAGCTCCCGTCTGCGTTTTGTTGACGTGCTTTTGTATTATCTTGAAGTGTGATGGTTAATATTTCTTTCACACGCTCTTTATTTCCTGAACTAACAATTGGAAATAATATTTCTATTCTTTTTTCCATATTTCTAGTCATCCAATCGGCGGAAGATAAAAATATTTTCTCAAATCCATTACTATTAAAATAAAAAATCCGACTATGCTCTAAAAAACGGTCAACAATACTAAATACTCGTATATTCTCACTAACGTCTTTAATTCCTGGTCGTAAACAACATATACCTCTAACAATTAAGTCAATTTGAACTCCTGCTTGAGATGCTTCATACAGCTTTAAAATAATTGGTTTATCTGATAGCGAGTTCATTTTTGCAATAATCTTACCGTTTCCATATTTTCTATGATTTTTCATTTCTTCATCTATCAAATAAAGAAATTCTTCTCTAATTTCAAATGGGGACGTTGACAGATAATGCCATTTGGGTTTTTCGCTATAACCACTTAAATAATTAAAGAAATTCGTTGCATCCTCTCCATATTTTTCACGTGAAGTAAAAAAACCAAGATCCGTATATAGCATAGCTGTAGAATCATTATAATTACCTGTACCTAAATGAACAAAACGTTGGATGTGATCGTCTTGGTGTCGAACAACCAAAGTAATTTTACTATGAGTCTTTAAAGAAGTTATCCCGTAAATGACATGAACTCCTGACTTCTCCAACTTTTTTGCCCATTGAATATTGTTCTCTTCATCAAAACGAGCTTTTAATTCGACAAGTACAGTGACTTGCTTCCCATTCTCTGCCGCAAGCGCTAATGCGTGAATGATCGGAGAATCACCGCTAACACGGTATAATGTTTGCTTAATTGCAAGTACTGAAGGGTCCTTAGCTGCACGTGTAACAAAGTCTATCACAGGCTGGAAGGATTCGTATGGGTGATGTAAGATGATGTCACGTTTTAAAATCGCTTGAAATATATCATCTTCCCCAATTAAATCTTCTGGTGGCTGAGGGATTAAAGTTTCATTGGCTAAATGTTCGTTTTCTTTTGCAAGTTGTCCGTACAGTTTAAATAAAAAGCTTAAATCTAGAGGTCCTTTATATGAATAGACATCATCTTGATGTAGTTCAAGGACATCTAATAATAAGTTGAGAACGTTCTGATTCATTTGCCCTTCTTGCATTTCTAATCGAACAGCAGCCCCCCATTTACGCTTTTTAAGTTCCTTCTCAATTTCACTTAACAGGTCGCGAGATGCTTCTTCATGAATCGTCATATCAGCATTCCTTGTAATGCGAAAAGGAGAGACAGACTTAACGGTAAACCCATTAAATAACGCACTTATAAAGTGACTGATAACTTCTTCAAGTAAAATAAATTGATCTTTTTGTTCTTTCGACTTAGGTAATTTAATGAATCTTGTTAACACGGAAGGGACTTGGACGATAGCTAACTGGTCTTTTTCATTCTCGTCGCTTCCAAGTCGCCGTAAAATAACAGCTAAATTTAAGCTTTTATTTAATAGCATAGGGAATGGTCGGTAGGCATCTATCGCCATCGGAGTTAAAACAGGAAAAATATAATTTTGAAAACGTTCTTCTAAATAAGTGAGTTGTTCCTCATCGCAATCTTGAATTGAAACAAACTGAAACCCTTCATGGAAGAGCAAAGGAATGATTGTATCTGTATAAACCGTATCTTGTAATTGAACAAGTAAATGATTTTTGTCAGAAATATGCTTTAATTGTTGTTTTGGAGTTAGTCCAGCTTTGTTTTCGGGACGGTTAAAACCAGCCTTTACTTGGTCTTTTAATCCAGCAACACGAACCATAAAAAATTCATCTAAATTGGAACTGAAAATCGCTAAGAATTTCAGCCTTTCAAGAAGAGGATTACGTTCATCAATGGCCTCTTCTAAAACTCGCTCATTAAAAGCGAGCCAGCTTAACTCACGGTTGTTGTAAAAGGTTGGGTTATTAAGGTCAATGTGTTTTTGAATTAACTTATCCTTTTGCATGGGACTCAACCTCTCTGTTAAATTCTACATTTCATTTTAACAGCTGATTGTAAATTCTATGTTAAGATTATAATTTCAGAACTTCTGCAGGCATGTATCTAAATTCAATTGTGTATTTAATAACACGCTCTAAATGTTTTTTATGTTTCGTTGCTTGTGCGTCTTCAAAAAAAGCATCAGCTTGGTGGTATAGAATAATGGAAAGCTCGTCTTCATTTTGGTCTACTTGTCCAATAGCTGTAATCACTTTTCTTCGTGTTCGATCTAATGAGTAAGCTAATTTTAAAATAGAACCTAAAAATTCATAGTATTTAAGTTCTTGTTTATTAATAAGTTTGTTAAAGCTCTTTGCGTATTGTTGCATTTGTGATTTTGATTTGTAAGAAGAGATCAATGCAATGGCCAAACGATCTTTATGCGACAATCCTTCAATGGTCATATTTGTTAAAAGATAAAAGGTATTTTGACTACTAGCTTCATTATTTATATATTCTCCAATATAAAGTAACCTGGCACTATGGTTCAATAAAGTGACCGCATTACTTGGGTTGTGTTCCACAGGACAATATTCACTAGTCTTTGAGTATAGCTGGTTAGCAAGCAGTGATATATGATTTACATGGTCAACGTTCAATTCATAACTATTTGTAAGTTGATATAAACTTTCTTCAACTACATTTGGAAATCGGGTTGTCTCCATTGATTTTAATAGTTCCTCATAAAACACACCGTCACGAAGGCCCTTTCGACTCATAACGAATGTGTTCGCGTTCACATGGTTTACAATCTGAGTAATCACCGTAGAAGCTGGAACGATAATATCAACTCGATCTTTCGATAAACCTTCTAATTCAAGACGTTCTTCAACAGTTAAATGCTGCAACGTTTTATTAATATCAAGTAACTCCTGCTTTGGAATTTCATATTGATGAAGACCTGCTAATGGATAACTATCTTTACGTTGGTGAATGAGAGCAAGATTTCTAGCACTACCTCCAATACCGATAACAGGGTAATCTTTCTTTTCCTTAAACCAAGGAAGAGTATGTAACTGCTTTTTAAGATACTCAGTAAGTAGAGCGATTGTTTCAGGTTCATCTTGGTCATCATTAAAAAATTGTTGGTATAACGTGATTGCTCCAAAAGGAAAGCTATGATAATGCTTTAATTCACGATTTTCAAATAAAGTTATTTCCGTACTGCCACCACCGATATCCACAGTAAAGCCATTTTCTATATTTGTTGAATTAACAACTGCTAAATAGCCGTAAAACGCTTCTTCATATTCCGAGAGAATGCGAATTTCAAATCCTATCGTATCTTTCACTAGCTTTACAATTTTGTCGCGATTTTTTGCTTTACGCATAGCTGCTGTGGCGATAACTGTGATTTGACGAACTTGATGAAAAAGAATGACATCTTTAAAACGTTTTAGTGTGTCTAAAATTGTTTTTATACCGACTTCAGATAAATTTCCATCATCTTTAATATGAGCACTTAGTCTTGCAACAGTCTTAAAGTTATGCAATTCAATATAGTATCCATTGCTGTCAATTTTATTAATCACTAAGCGAATCGAGTTAGACCCCATGTCGATAATGGCTACTTGTTTTTCTATCATGCTTTCCACCTCTTTTTCGTTGGTAAGTATGTTGATTATAACAAAATTTGTTACTAGCGCCTAAAGGTAGACAGATTGAAAATAACCTTTATAATAGGTAAGGACAGGTAACAAATCGTAATTGTTCTTAT
The DNA here is from genome assembly GCF_036663575.1 of Halalkalibacter flavus. Classification (NCBI taxonomy): domain Bacteria; kingdom Bacillati; phylum Bacillota; class Bacilli; order Caryophanales; family Bacillaceae; genus Halalkalibacter; species Halalkalibacter flavus. The sequence goes on along the minus strand of NZ_JAWRVK010000016.1, from coordinate 62,286 downwards.
AAAAGGGGAGAGTACTGGTGAATATACCTGAAACAAATGATGCTATACAGATAAAGAATATCTCCTTTCATTATGGTAATCAAAATGTATTGGAAAATGTATCTCTACAAATAAAAAAAGGTTCGTTTCTTGGGTTAGTTGGACCAAATGGTTCAGGGAAATCAACGTTAATTAAATTGATTTTAGGGCTAATCCCCCTTCAATCTGGAGAAATTAAATTGTTTGGCGAACGTGTTTCGAAATTTAAGAAGTGGGAACGAATTGGATTTGTGTCGCAAAAAGCGAATAGTTTTAATTCAGGTTTTCCTGCTACAGTGTTTGAAGTTGTTTCTATGGGCTTATACGGAAAAGTTGGCTTATTGCGTTTTTTAAACCGTAAACATAAGCAGCTCGTTCGCGATGTAATTGAACAAGTTGGAATGACAAAATATATGCATAAAAATATTGGCGAGTTATCTGGTGGACAGCAACAACGAGTTTTTATTGCGCGTGCGCTTGTAAGCGAGCCCGAATTACTCATCCTTGATGAACCAACAGTGGGAGTGGATTCAGCTAGCGTTAGACAGTTCTACGATATGCTTGATCAACTGAATAAGGAAAAAAAGATTACCCTTATCCTTGTGACTCACGATATAGGTGTAATGACAGATCATGTTACTGATGTAGCTTGTCTAAATAAGACACTTCATTTCCACGGAAATACAGCAGATTTCGAGGGAAACCAAGATTTATCGTCATTTTATGGTCATGATGTTCATTTAGTTACCCATAATCATGGGGGGCATTAAAAGATGTTAGAAGCTTTTTTTCGTTATGAGTTTTTGCAAAATGCTTTTTACTCTGGATTGCTTATTGGACTGCTTGCCCCATTATTAGGTGTTTTTTTAGTTGTACGTCGACTCGCTTTAATTGCAGATGCTTTGTCTCATATTACATTATCAGGAATTGCGGCTAGCTTACTTCTTGCTAAACATGTAGTCTTCTTTCAAGGACTCAATCCTTTATATTTGGGATTGGTTTTTTCTGTTGGTGGTTCGATACTAATTGAACAACTTCGAAGTGCTTATAAATTTTACAAAGAGATTGCTATTCCTATTATTTTATCTGGTGGAATTGGGCTTGGGGTTGTATTCATTTCAATGGCTGATGGATTTAATAATGATTTATTTAATTATTTATTTGGAAGTGTAATAGCCGTTAGTCGCTCTGATTTGTGGACTATTTGTATCATTACAGTCGTCGTATTAGTTGTTTTAATTCTTTTTTATAAAGAGCTATTTTTCTTGTCGTTTGATGAAGAGCAAGCGAAAGTCTCAGGGATTAATCGTAAATTGGTTAATTTTATATTCATCGTCATGGTTGCCCTTGTCATTGCAGCTTCTATGAGAATAGTTGGTATTCTTCTTGTTTCTGCACTAATGACTTTACCTGTAGCAGCAGCTATGAGGTTGGCAAAAGGGTTTAAGCAGATGTTTATATATTCAATTTTCTTTGGAGAAATAGCAGTAGTTACAGGTTTAGTATCTTCTTTTTATTTAGATTTGGCGCCTGGTGGAATGATTGTTATGATTTCAGTTTTAATATTACTTATTGTCATTGCGGTAGAATCTGGTCTAAGTATAGTTCGAGGAATTACCGTAAAAAAAACGAGCTAAAAAAATAAGAATAGGGGCTCTAAATCAATGGAATTCTTATCAAATCTTACGTTTATTGAAAGAGGAGTTGTGGCTGGGGTAGTTATTGGCATTATCGCTCCAATTGTCGGGGCTTTTTTACTTGTACGCAGAATATCAGTCGTAACGGAGTCAATTTCTCATATTACTCTAACGGGTATTTCTGCAGGGGTTTTTTTAGGTACAATAGGGCCTCTCTTTCAAAACATTAATCCAATGTATATGGGAGTGGTCTTTGCACTTATTGGTGCATTAATTACTGAACGATTAAGAGATATGTATCGTCATTTTCAAGAATTGGCTGTCCCCATTATTTTGTCGACAGGGATTGGGATGAGTGCGATTTTTATAAGTCTTGCTCGGACAGGATATAATGAGTGGTATACTTATTTATTTGGAAGTATTGTAAGTGTAACGGTTAGTGATGTACAATTTATTATATTTACTGCTATTTTTGTTTTATTCATCATTTTCTTATTTTATAAGGAATTTATATTGAGCTCATTTGATCAAGAGTATGCGCAGGTTTCAGGTATTTCAATGAAATTCATCAATTTTATCTTTGCGCTATTAATTGCTTTGGTTATTTCAATGTCAATGAAAGTGGTAGGGATATTACTCGTTGGAGCTCTTGTAGTTATTCCTGTTGCGGCAAGTGTTCAAATTTCCAAAAGTTTCAAGCAACTAATTTTATTCAGTATTATTTTTGCACAAGTTTCAATATTATTAGGCTTATATTTTTCTTACCAATTTAATATTGCAACAGGTGGAATGATTGTATTAACTAGCATAATTGTATTACTTGTTGTTTTATTACTAAAAAGTATTAAACGATAAATGACTGGAGGGCTTATCTTGAACGTAGAAGAGGCAATGGCGCTCTTAAAAGATAAAGGATACAAACATACTGGGAAAAGAGAAGAAATGTTACATTTTTTCGCAGATCAAAAAAGGTATTTATCTGCCAAGGATGTACTAGAACGTCTACAAAGTAATTATCCTGGGATGAGCTTTGATACGATTTACCGAAATTTATCTTTATTCGCAGAACTTAATATATTAGAAGAGACGGAGCTTGAAGGGGAGAAGCGTTTCCGATTTAGTTGTTCAACTACCAATCATCATCATCATTTAATCTGTTTAGAATGTGGAAAAACAAAACATATTGAGAGTTGTCCTATGGATACAATTAATCAACAATTCCCAGATTTTCAAGTTACGGGACATAAGTTCGAAATTTATGGTAAATGTGAAAATTGTATACAGTAACTCATGGTGCAAAAGTAGTCCAAGTTCAAGCAAATAGTTGTTTGTTTAGGGGCGAATTTGCACTTTTTCTTTTTGGAAGACACTATTAAATAAATTGAGTGCCATTTTTTGAAATACATGAATTGTAGGTCTTGTTCAATCCTAAATGGTAGGAGGGGATGATACTATGGCAAAGCCAATTGTGAAATGTAATGTTGCAAACTGTTCTTTTTGGGGAGAAGGCAATAAGTGCCAAGCTGAATCGATTCTTGTTGAAATAGACTCACATGCAAATCGTGACTATTCAATGGAAGCAGGAGAAGAGCCTTATGAGAAAGCTGAACACCAGGATGCTGCTAATACCATAAAAGAAACATGTTGTCATACCTTCCGTCCCAAAGAGTAACGAGTAGGAGCTGTCCGGAACTAGGTGGCAATGGCTCCGTTCGCTACGCGTCGTGAGTGTGTAAACCCACTCCTCTCAAGGCTTTTAAAGATGTAGCGACTTCACTCATTGTTTCGGGGGTGTCTCAAAAGGTCAAAAACAGACCTTTTGAGACACCCCATTTGTTACGTTGTTTCCTTTAACCAATTGTCGACCCATTCTTTTGCTTCTACCCAGTTATTTGCTCTAATGACATTTTTAGGAGAAGGTAGTCGGTTATACGGTGTATCCATTAAAATCACAGGTATTTTGAATTCCTCCGCAATTGCGACCGCATTATCGTGTTTGTCTTCAAAAAAGATATCTAATTGATGCTCTCTAACAGCATCAAGCTTATCATGCTTTCCCACTAATTCAATGTGATCATAAGGAACAGATTTTGTCAGAAACCAATGTTGTGTGATTTCAGCTAAGTGAGATCTTCTTGCTGTTATATAAATAAGATCATGATGTTTTGTCCATTCATGTAGTGTTAATTCTGCATGTGCAGCTAATTCTGCCTCTTTATATATGAGAGCTTCATGTTCACCCATCCAATCCCAAAATTGTTTCTCTGATATATCAAGAACGGATGTAAGGTCATATTCGGTTAAATCATCTAACGTTAACGATTTCTTGAAATGTTTGTTTAAATAAGGGATAAATGTATTTGGATCAGTGACAGTACCGTCTATATCCAATCCCATTCTTTTCTTTATCATTTTCGTCACCTCATCAAAAATCCTTGTATTCTTTACCTTACACGAAACTAAGCTGTTGGTCTAGTGAGTTTCCTCTGCATGAAAAGATTTACACCGATAATTCTTTTTGTCTGCGTCATACTATGACTGTTCCCCGAAAAAAAGAAAGTGAGGGATTCGTATGACAGACCGAGAAAATCCGAATGATGAACCAATAAGGTTAGTTGATGAAGACGATCGTTCTTTAACATTGGTTAATAACCATGTTGAAGGAGGACGTTATGAAAACGGGAGAGAGGACTCCCGTGACCTTTCATTAAGAGAAGAAGAAAAAGATGAACCATTCGTTACAAATTTCCAAGAGGAAACGGCTGCAGAATATGCAACTGTGAATGGAATGGCAGAAAGGGATGAAACAGCTGAAGCAAACGTAGATGACGCTACTGCAGGTCGTGGTGTCGGAACATTTGCGATTGTACTTTCCATTTTGTCTTTATTCTTCTTGCCAGTATTGCTTGGGGCAGCTGGTATTGTAATAGGTTTTGTTTCGCGTCGTTATGGCTCCACTACGCTTGGTAACTGGGCGATTGGTATTGGTGCCGTTTCGATTCTCATGACAGTCTTTTTCTCCCCATTTTTCTAACATAGTTAGATAATGGGAGAACGGGGAACAAATAGAGAAAAAGCATAAGCTTAGTCGCTTATGCTTTTTCTAATTCACGTTGCTTTTTAAAGTGTTCCTCAGCAATTTTATCAATTTCAATTTTTAACTCTTCAACCATAGTTTCTTCAGGCACTTTTCTAACAATTTCACCTTTCATGAAAAGGAGCCCTTCGCCACGCGCACCAGCTATCCCGATATCAGCTTCACGTGCTTCACCTGGACCATTAACAGCACAGCCAAGAACAGCAATTTTTATTGGTGCTTTAATGCTTGCAATATACTCTTCAACCTCATTAGCAATGCTTATTAAATCAATTTCAATTCGACCGCAAGTTGGACATGAAATAAGTGTTGCTGCATTAGCTGCAAGGCCAAAAGATTTTAACAGTTCGCGAGCTACTTTTACTTCTTCAACAGGATCTGCACTTAACGAAATACGTACAGTATTACCAATTCCCATATTCAGTATAGCCCCTAAACCAGCAGCACTTTTAATTGTCCCAGCAAATAATGTACCAGACTCTGTAATTCCCAAATGAAGCGGATAATCAAATGCTTTAGCTGCCTTTTCATATGCCTCAATCGCTAAGTTGACATCCGATGCTTTCATGGACACAATGATGTCATGAAAATCAAGTTCCTCAAGGATTTGAATGTGATGAAGGGCACTTTCTACCATGCCATCTGCTGTTGGATATCCATATTTATCAAGGATACGCTTTTCAAGGGAACCAGCATTTACTCCAATACGGATAGGAATGCCTTTTTCTTTTGCAGCTTTTACAACGGCTTCCACTTTGTGGCGTTTTCCAATATTACCTGGATTAATTCGAATTTTATCGGCTCCACCCTCAATTGCTTTTAGGGCAAGTTTATAATCAAAGTGAATATCAACAACAAGAGGTATGTTAATTTGTGCTTTTATATCCGCAATAGCTTCTGCTGCTCGCATATCAGGACAAGCTACACGAACAATTTGACATCCTGCTTCTTCAAGTCGCTTGATTTCAGCAACTGTTGCTTTTACGTCATGTGTTTTTGTCGTTGTCATACTTTGGACGATAACTTCATTATTGCCTCCGATAGTCAAATTGCCTACCTTCACGGGGCGCGTTTTTGTACGATGTATTATTTCGGTCATTGACCAATCGCTCCTTTATTTCGAAGAGTTACTCTTCACCTAGTCTCATATAAGACAATCGCCTTCATTTTATCAATGACCGTAATTGTTTGGCAAGGATAAAGTGAAGACGATCTTATCTGAATAATTAATATTGTTGTTCATTTAGTTATAAATAGGGAATAGGTATTTTTTTCCTATTTGGATTTCCTCTGGTTTTATACCACCATTTAACGTTTCAAAATCATGAACAATTTCTTGGATGGTTGCTGAAAGAGGACCTTCATGAAGGTGCTCTACAATTGATAAGACAGTATGACCAGGTTCAACGATCATTTCTTTAAATGGTTCAAACTCTTCGGCCATAGTTTCTTGAATTTCCGTTTCATCAAATTCTTCTATTTGCGAAGGAGTAGCAGTATGTGAAAGTCCATTGGGTAAAGTTCCAATAGTTAGATCATAATAAGTGCTGTATAAAATAACGAGGATGATGAAAAAAGTTCCAATGCGTTTCATTGAGCTTGTCCTCCTTTAATTTCCATTTCATTTAAAAGTATATGTAGTTTAAGACTGTTTATGACAATTTAGAGGAAGATTTTTCAAAACGAATATGTTTGAAAGGAGTGAATACAATGGAGGATGTTCGGCCGTCGTATATTCTTTTTTTTATAGGACTTCTCCCTTTTATAATGGCTATTGGTAATTCTATGTTTATCCCTTTACTCCCCGTGATGCAAATAGATATGGGGTTAACAACAGTCGAAGGTGGCTGGCTTTTAACGAGCTTTTCAATTCCTGCGGCCCTTCTTGTTCCACTTGGGGGTATTTTATCTGATCGTTATGGAAGAAAAAGAATTGCCCTTATTACCCTCCCGCTTATTGTAATTGGTTGTGTGATTAGTGCTTTCGCTGGAATGATGGGAAATGCAACTGGAGCTTTTGAACTGATGATGTTTGGACGGGTTTTGCAAGGAATTGGAGCAGGTAGTTTGACCCCTTTAGCAATGGCATTTATCACAGATCTTTTTGAAGGAGAACAAAGAGTTCGTGCCTTAGGAACGGTTGAAGTATTTAATGGGGCAGGTAAGGTGATTAGCCCGATTGTGGGGGGAGTTATTTTAGCTTTTTCTTGGTACTTTAGTTTTGTATTCTATTTAGCAATATCTCTTTTTGCTTTTGTTGGGATTGTTACTTTCATCCGTTTAAAGAAAGCGCCTTTAAAAGCGAAGGAAAAGAACATCAGAAAATGGCAGAGATTAAAAGGGCTATTTCTTAATCATTGGAGATGGCTGACCCCGATTTTTACATTTGGATTGATAGGGATGTTCCTTTTATTTGGTTATTTGTTTTACTTTTCGTATTTACTCGAAATCAGTGCTGATTTTTCATCCTTTTTAAATGGATTTTTACTTGCTTTTCCACTACTGATGTTAACTATTCTCTCTTATGTAACAGCGCGAATATTAAGAGGGAATGAGAATAACTACAAACGTGCCTTTATTTACGGGGGATTAATTATGACACTCGGCTCTGTTATGATGATTATACAACCTTTATTACATTGGTTTGTTATTTCAATGGCTATTTATGCAATTGGATTCGGTATTGTACTTCCAGCAGCAAATGCCGCTCTGGCCTCCATTGTGTCAGAAAAGGAAAGAGGGACAGTATTTTCTTTTTACTCAATGCTACGTTTTTTAGGAGTTGCTCTTGGGCCGCTCTGCTTTGGTTTTTGGATAAGTAATGTTGAACAAATGATGTTTACGGCATTGTTTTTTGTCACTTTTAATGTTGTTATCTTGTTGTTTAGTTGGAAGTGTTTCCCTGTGGGAAAGGAATGTCTTGTCACGGATCTTTCACGTATCTAGAAGAAAAATGGTACTAAGGTACCTTTTTATTATAGTGGGAAACGTGTTTCTTATTTAGTAGGGCTCTCGTCTAATTCACGAGATCCGACTTAGCGATAAAAATCGTGGTGGTCACAAAAGGAGAAGATGAAAATGAAAATGAAATTGATTTGGCGAAAATATGTAGCTCTTACGCTAGTTTTTGCACTTGTGTTACCAGCGTTTGTTTTAGCTGATGCTATACCGGGAGATGTAATTATTACTCTTGGCGAGGATTTATCTGAAACACAAAAACAAGCCCTACTGGATGAGATGGGGGCAACGCAAGAAGATACGATTATTTATGTGACAAATGAGGAAGAGCATCAGTATTTAGGTAATTACATTAGTGCATCAAGAATTGGAACAAACGCTTTATCCTCTTCAAAAATCACCCTTGGTGAAGAAGGGGCAGGATTGGCAGTTGAATCGAATAATATTAACTGGGTTTCGGATGAAATGTATGCAAATGCTTTAATTACAGCTGGTGTAGAGGACGCTGATATTTACATTACAGCTCCTATACCTGTTTCTGGAACAGCAGCTTTAACAGGGTTAATTAAAGCGTATGAAATTGCTACGGAGATTGAAATTCCAGAAGAGCAAAAGCAAATTGCAAATGAAGAATTGATTCGTACTGGTGAATTAAGTGATTCGATCGGAATGGAAGAAGCGACAGAACTGATGAATCGAATTAAAGAAGAAATTGCCAATAATCCTGTTGAAACAGAAGAGGACCTAAGAGAGCTAATCCGTCGCGTTGCTGCTGAACTTGGTATTACGTTAACTGATGAAGAATTGAACGGATTGGTTTCCCTCTTTATGAGAATGAAAGACCTTAACATTGACTGGAATCAAGTGCAAGATCAAATTTCAAGGGTCCGAGATAATTTGGGGGAATTTTTAAATCGAGAAGATACACAAGGGTTTATTAAGAATTTTCTTGATTTGATTAATCGACTAATTGATTCCCTTCGTGGTTTATTTAGTTCATAATGAGAGAGAGGGAACCTCTCTCTTTTTTATTTCTAAATTAAGTGAAACGAATACCATGTCAAAAACGTAAATGACATAGAAAGGAGGCAGGGGAATGGAATGGTTAGATTCACCTAGTATAGGGTTTGTCGTTGTATTTTTAGGAACATTATTTTTAATTGGAGAGTTGCTAGTAAGAGTAAAAGGACTATTTGCTATCCTAGGAATTGCAATAATGGCTATGTATTTCTCTTACCACATTACAGGAGATGTAGGCTTATGGGTTGTAATTTTATATATAGTAGGCCTAGCATTAATCGTAATAGATGGAAAAGTGATTACTGATGGAACTGTAGCATTATTAGGAGTTGTATTAATGATTATTGGCTTAGCAGTCCCAGCCCCATCTTTCATATACGGTGTATTAGTTTCAATGGGGTTTATCATTGGAGGATTTAGTTCGGCCTTATTTTTGAAGGTCTTCCCATCACGGAATTTATGGGCAAAAATGACGTTGAAAGATAAACTAACTAATGAGTTAGGCTATAATTCAATTAATGAGCAGTACCATCAGCTTGTTGGAAAAAGGGGAAGAACAATCAGTTCATTTCGCCCAACTGGTACGGTCGAGATTGAAGGAGAGCAATATAGTGCAACAAGTGGTGGAAGTTGGATTGAAGCAAATCAGGATATCATTGTCATGTCGGTAGATGGTACAAGAATATTAATTAAATTATTAGAGGATGAAGAAAAGCAAGGTGAGTGAGGAGTATCAATTATTCTTAAAAAAGGTATCTTATAATAAAGGGGATCCCAAAAGGTCAAAAACGAACCTTTTGGGATCCCCTTATTTTAGTAGTTGTAAGTTCTCGCCATTTAGCTAGGAGTGCTGTACTTATGACTTTTAGGAATAGGGATTGACCTAATCGCTGCAAGAACAATAAGAAATGTGGATAATGCAAACGCAGTAAACGGTATAGGGAAGATAAGAATATCTATCCAATATAGTAAGATTACCGGCAGTGTGAGTGCGTGTGCAGTGATAATCCACATATGGCGATATTCTAACTTTCTTTTTCCCTTAATAAAAAGAGCTAGAAAAGCTAGAATCGTAATACTTAAAAAGCCTAGACCCGCAAGTCCTACAAATAGTAAGCTCGTTACGATCGTTAATAAGATCGGCAGGAAATTTAAAAGTTGACTAATGCGATGTGAGAGATCTTCTTTAGAAAGCTCCTGTAAGCCGAGGAGTGAATAGGAGATCGATTGAATTTGCCCATTCGAGATAAAAAGAAATTCCTTTTCTTGTAATGCAATCCCCTCTTTTAGCTCCAACAATTTTCCTTCTGTTAATGTATTAGCAGGATCAATTAGGAAAAAGCCTTCACTCACTTCATCGGTAATGTAGACCTCTTCTTTTTCCAATACTAATGTACCTTCAACTAGATGAAAGTCAGGTAAATCATTTTCTAAAATACGATCAAGCTGTTGTACGCTTGAAACGATAGTAATATTTAAAGAGATAAAATAAGGGATACTCGCAATAAAAATAATCATTAAGACAAATCCAATTGTTGTCGTTATTGGTCGAAAGCGAGAATATGCAATCACTTTTCTATTGTATAAGCTTTTAAAAAACCATTCCCAGTAACTCATCAGTTCACCTCTTTCATACTCAGTTATTTTAACGAATTGCCGTTGAAAATGCTATCATTGTATTTCAAATATAGAGGGCTTTTTAAGAAAATCATGAATAGATTGAAATAAAGATGACTTTTAATAATTTATTGTTTACAAACCCTTGATGAATGCTTAATAATAGACAGGGTGTCCATGTTGATGTTTGTCGAAAATTGGATTTGACTTATGAGATGAAGGGATGAGGATTTGTGGATTTACAAACGCTCTTGTTCATGTTTTTTGGTGGACTTGGTATTTTCCTTTTTGGTATTAAATACATGGGGGATGGGTTACAAAAGGTTGCTGGTGATGGATTGCGAGATGTCCTAGATAAGTTTACGACAAATCCTGTTATGGGAGTATTTGCAGGATTATTTGTGACGGTACTTCTTCAAACAAGTACGGGGACAACAGTCTTAACCATCGGTCTTGTTAATGCAGGTTTTATGACTCTAAAGCAGGCGATTGGGGTTATTATGGGAGCCAATATCGGGACTACTGTAACGGCCTTTATTATAGGGATAAAAATATCCGCCTATGCTTTACCAATCATTGCAATTGGGGCAGCATTAATTTTCTTTATTAAAGCAAAAAAAGTAAACAATTATGGGCAAGTTGTATTTGGATTCGGAGCTTTATTTTATGGATTAGAATTGATGGGTACAGGGTTAAAGCCGCTACGTGAACTTGAAGCGTTTGCTGAACTTACAGTAAGTATGAGTGAAAATCCATTACTGGGTGTGCTAATAGGAACTATTTTTACGGTTGCTGTTCAAAGCTCAAGTGCGTCAATTGGATTGTTGCAGCAATTGTATGAGCAAGGAGCAATGGGCTTAGATGCCGCTTTACCTGTTCTATTCGGTGATAATATTGGAACGACAATAACAGCAATATTAGCAGCAATTGGTGCATCTGTTGCAGCTAAAAGAGCTGCATTGACTCATGTTATATTTAACTTAATTGGAACGATCATAGTATTGATCATTTATCCATTCTTTTTCCAATTTATCAGTTTTCTTGCAGTTGAATTAGGTTTAAACCGACCGATGACAATTGCTTTTGCACATGGTATTTTTAATGTTTCCAATACAATGATACAACTTCCGTTTGTAGCAATTTTAGCAATTATTGTAACGAAATTAGTACCGGGTGAAGAATATAGCATTGAATATAAGGCAAAACATCTAGATCCTCGTTTTATTGGAAGTTCACCTGCTATTGCACTTGGACAAGCGAAACAGGAAGTGTTACGTATGGCTGAATTCTCAGAAAGAGGACTTTATGAAGTGAGTCAATATCTTGAGAATGGTCAGAAGCGACATGCTGAGATGTCTATCCAGTTTGAAGAAGCCATTAATAATCTTGATAGGAAAATTACAGATTATTTAATTCAAATTTCCTCTCGGTCATTATCTGCACATGATTCGAAGATGCATTCGATGCTGATGGATACAGTACGTGATATCGAACGTATTGGAGATCATATTGAAAATATAGTTGAATTGAAAGATTATCAAAAAGTAAACAAAGTTCATATATCAGAGAAAGCACTTGAAGATTTACGTGAAATGTCTGAATTAACACTCTCGACTTTAAAAGAAGCTATTCAGTCTTTAGAATTATTAGATGGTGATTTAGCACGTTCTGTTTTGGAGAAAGAAGAAAAAATAGACAAAATGGAAAGAAAGCTTAGAAAGCAGCATATTCAACGGGTGAATGACGGCAAATGTTCTGGTTCAGCTGGAATTGTTTTTGTTGATATTGTTAGTAATTTAGAACGGATCGGCGATCACTCTGTTAATATTGCTGAAGCAGTAATCGGAGAAGACCACTAAATCTACAGTAATCAAGGTGCCCCTTAAGTATGACGGGTGCCTTGATTTTTCTCTAAAAGTAGGCTTGTTTAATTGTTGGAAGTATGGTAAGTTATAGCAGGAATTATTGTTATAAATTTGTCCTAATTTATTGTTAAAAAAATGTTGACGTAATTTAAAGAGCATGTTAAGATAATTCTTGTCTCTTAATTGATTTTCCACAGTAGCTCAGTGGTAGAGCAATCGGCTGTTAACCGATCGGTCGTAGGTTCGAGTCCTACCTGTGGAGCCATATATGGCGGCGTAGCTCAGCTGGCTAGAGCGTACGGTTCATACCCGTGAGGTCGTGGGTTCGACTCCCTCCGCCGCTACTTTAATTAAATGTTTTACGGCGATTGTGGCGAAGTGGTTAACGCATCGGATTGTGGTTCCGACATTCGTGGGTTCGATTCCCATCAGTCGCCCCATAGAGGACCCTTAGCTCAGTTGGTCAGAGCAGTCGGCTCATAACCGATCGGTCGTAGGTTCGAGTCCTACAGGGTCCACCATTATAGAAGTTGGAAATAGAAGAATGAAGTAAGTTATCTCTAATCTCTATTTTCTTACATCAAGTGCGGAGGAATACCCAAGTCCGGCTGAAGGGATCGGTCTTGAAAACCGACAGGCGGGTTAAACCGCGCGGGGGTTCGAATCCCTCTTCCTCCGCCATTTATACTACATATTCAAGGATCTCTTACTTAGAGGTCCTTTTTTGTTAAATAAGCCTCCATGTGAAAATTCCAAGTCCAATACAGTAAAAAGCAAAATATGTTAATTTAGTGTTTTGTAACATTGAAATAAACCACTTAATCCCTATCAATGCAAAAATAAATGATGATATAAAGGCAATGCTTAAGGAAAAGAAAGTGATCTCTGTTTGGCTTTTTATTAAATCTGGTAATTTTAATACGGTCATACCGATGAAGACGGGAATAGATAGAAGAAATGAGTAGCGAAGTGCAGTACCTTTAGATAATCCTAAACAAAGAGCAGTGAATAATGTACTCCCTGTTCTTGATATTCCTGGGATTAATGAGAGAGCTTGCCCTATGCCGATAATAATTCCATCCTTCCAGTTTAACGTTGATTGTATTCTTGTCCCTCCATTTAATCCATGTTCTATTAATATTAGCGATAATCCTGTAATAATGAGTGAAGCTCCGATTGTTGCTGAATTAGTTATTTGGTTTCCGAGAATAGACTCGATCATTTTCCCGACTATAATAGTAACAATTGTTGATATAATCAATAAAAGTACGAATCTATAGTTTGTTTGTGCTTTATTGTTTTTCGTTCTAATATAGGTTATAAAATCTTGCAGGATCTTACATAAGTCATGGCGAAAATAAACAATAACAGCAAAGACAGATGCGATGTGTAGAAATGTTTCAAATGACAATTTAAATTTTTTTCCGATAGGCACATCGAGAAGTCTTTGTGCTATTAGCATTAGTGCTGTACTAGAGATCGGCAAAAATTCGGATATTCCTTGAATGAAACCTATAATTATTGCTTGCCACCAATTCATACTGTTCCTCCATTTGATGAAAAAGGGTTTGTACATCTTTATGTGTGGAGATTCTTGTTATGACGAAATTGAGTTTAAATCGTCTAGAGTAAGGGTAGAGTAATTGTGGTTACATTATTTAAAATTACTGAGCATAATCGTTGCAAGAATGTTCAAATTTTGGTAATGTATGAATTGGAAGACTTATGAAACAAAAATGTTGCAAAAGTCCATATTTTTGGAGTACATACTCCGCCAATAATCAGATTCACATTAGAGGAGGAATTTAACATGGCATACGAATTACCACAATTACCTTATGCAGCAAACGCATTAGAACCTCATATTGATGAGGCGACAATGAATATTCATCATGGGAAGCACCACAACACTTACATTACAAAATTAAATGCAGCACTTGAAGGTCATGATGATCTTGCTAGCAAAAGCATTGAAGAGTTAGTTGCAAACCTTGATGCAGTACCAGAGAATATTCGTGGTGCTGTACGTAATAACGGTGGTGGACATGCTAACCACACTTTGTTCTGGGAAATTCTTAGTCCAAATGGCGGTGGCAACCCATCAGGTGAGCTTGCTGATGCGATTACTTCAACATTTGGCAGCTTTGATGCATTCAAAGAGGAATTTGCAAACGCAGGTGCTAACCGTTTTGGTTCTGGTTGGGCTTGGCTAGTCGTTGATGGTGGTAAGTTGGCTGTAACAAGCACGCCAAACCAAGACACTCCATTAATGGAAGGAAAGACTCCAATTTTAGGTCTTGATGTTTGGGAGCATGCATATTACTTAAACTACCAAAACCGTCGTCCTGACTACATTAACGCATTCTGGAATGTTGTTAACTGGGATGAAGTTGCAAAACGTTATAACGAAGCTAAATAAGGAATACAAAAGGTCCTAAGGAAAAACCTTAGGGTCTTTTTTGTATAACCGTTTTTTCAAGTGACACACTACTTGTGAGGGTGGTGGAGTCGGTGAATAAGGTATTGGTAAAGAAAGTAATTGGTGATATAGAAGTGACAAGGGACTTAAAGCTATTACTCATAATAGGTGGGTTGTATGCGCTAAGTATTGCTTTGTCTAATACTTTCGTCAATGTTTATTTGTGGAAACAATCAGGTGAATTTGTAGATATTGCTCTATATAACTTGGGATCTGTTGTCATGCAGCCGATTGCATTTATATTAGCTGGGAAAGTAGCTAAGAAAATTGACAGGGTCATTGTATTAAGAGCAGGTGTAATTGCACTTGCTATTTTTTTCTCAACTGTATTATTTTTGGGGGGAAATGCAAATGAATATTTAATTCTTCTTGGAGTGTTAATCGGAACAGGTTTTGGCTTTTATTGGCTTGCTTTTAATGTATTAACGTTTGAAATAACCGAACCAGAGACAAGAGATTTCTTCAATGGCTTCTTAGGTTTATTAACGTCTTTTGCTGGGATGATTGGACCAATCTTATCAGGGTTTATTATTACAAGAATGGAACAATTTACAGGCTATACGATTATTTTCACAATTTCTCTCTCTCTTTTTGTAGCAGCTGTTCTTATAAGTTTTATGTTAAAACGTCGTTCGGCTGAAGGACAGTTTTGCTTTAAAAGAATCTTAAAAGAGCGCAAAAAAAATCCGAACTGGCGGCAAATTACGAGGGCTCATTTTTTCCAAGGCTTACGAGAAGGGACTTTCGTTTTTGTCATTGTTGTTTGGGTGTATATCGCAACAGGGAGCGAGTTAGCAATTGGTACGTATGGGTTAGTGGCTTCTGCAACTCAATTTGTTGCATATTATGTCATAACTCGAGTAATAAAACCAACGTTTAGAAAAAAATTAATACTAATCGGTGGTTTAATCCTATATGGTGCAATCTTTATTATTGTACTAGGCGAGTTAACGTTTGCGAAGCTTATAACGTATGGCGTTGTTGTCTCGATAGCATATCCAATGTTACTTGTCCCTTATGTCTCTCTCACTTTCGATGTAATTGGAAGAGGTTGGAAGGCTGCTGAGATGAGAGTAGAGTATATTGTTGTGCGAGAGTTATTTGTAAACTCAGGTCGTATAGTATCAGTACTGGCTTTTTTAGCTACTGTAACACTTTTCTCAGAGGAAAGAGGTATTCCAATTCTATTGCTTATACTTGGTGCTGGACATGCGGTTATTTACTTTTTTGTTAGGCATGTTCATTTCAAAGAAAATAAAGGAGGAGAAAGCTATAGCTTTGCTAGACAAAAAGGAGGAGATGGTGACCCTTCAGGTGGAAGTGGAACGAGCATGTAGTTGGTTTCCTTTCCCTTTTGACAAAAAGAATGGGTATGCTATAATGAAAGCAATATTAAACGTTGCCTGCCGTGTTAGTCAGCTTCTCCTTGTTTCGAACCTTGATTTTTTAAAGGGAGTTCTATATTGAAACACTGCCAACAAGCCAGCCTTGTTCTGGACGTTGAATGTGATTCTGCGAACACCCACCTACGAGTGTAGGTTCATGAAACAACTGAAGCAACGGCATACGCGGGTTACGACTTTTGCAATCAAAGTAGGCACCTTATTAAAGGTGCCTATTCTAATGTAGATAGAAATTTTTAGGAGGAAACATTTAAGGTGGAAAGAGCATCAAAACGCAAAAAGAAACATCATGTTCCAACTCGGTTAAATGTCCTTTTCTTTGCTGTGTTCGTATTATTTTCTGTTTTAATCCTGCGTTTGGGGGTTGTTCAGATTGTAGAAGGACAAGAGTTTGTAAAAGAACTTGAGGGAACAAGTAATACGACAGCAAGAATTGATGCACCTAGAGGGTTGATGTATGATCGGTTTGGCAATGTAGTTGTTGATAATGAGCTTGAGTTATCGGTAACGTATACGAATCCGTCTAGGTCAACAAGTGCAGATACTATGCTTGGTATTGCCCGAGAATTAGAACAATTAATTGATATTGAGACAGATCGAATTACAGAGCGTGATAAACAAGATTATATTTTAATGCAAATGACTCAAGAGGAACGATTTGACCTAGTTAGTCGAGAAGAACGGAATGAATTGGAAAGTGTATCTGAAGAATACCAATTAGAGGTTGAACGTATTACAAGCGATAAAACTGAAGCTTTATCAGAAGCAGAGTTGCGAGTCCTTGCTATTTATCGTGAAATGTCACGTGGCTTTGCTAATTCTCCACAACGAATAAAACGTGGAATTACAGAAGATGAAGCTCATAAATTAAGTGAAAATTTATATCGATTACCAGGAGTTGATATATTAAGAGACTCTCGTAGAAATTATGTTTTTGGAGAATCATTACGCAGTGTCTTTGGATCAACTGGAACGATTCCAAGAGAAAAAGTCGATTACTATTTGGCAAGGGGTTATGAACGGTCGGATATCGTAGGGACAAGTTTTCTTGAATTGCAATATGAAGATGTGTTACGAGGGCAAAAAGCTGTTGTAGAAAGAATTACGCATTCAAGTGGTGGGTCAGTAGACCACACAATCAATGAACGACTTGGTCAACGCGGAAATGATTTAGTACTAAGTGTTGATATGGAATTGCAGCAAAGATTAGAGGGAATTATTTCTGAAGAAATGAAAAAGGCTGGTAATTCCTTTATTCTAGATCGTTCGGCTTATGCTGTATTGATGGATCCTCGTACTGGTGATATTTTGGCAATGGCAGGTTTCAACGATCCAGCTGATCAATCGAGAGATACGAATGCTGACCATATAGGGACTGTGACCAAAGCATTTGAAATGGGCTCATCAGTTAAAGCTGCTTCTGTCTTGACTGGGTTTGAAGCTGGAGTTGCTCAGCCTGGTAAAAGCTTTAATGATCGACCAATTAGGTTGCCGTCAACTCCTGAGAAGAAATCGGTACGGAATTATGGCTGGGTGAATGATATACGAGCTCTTGAAGTCTCATCGAATGTTTATATGTTTGAAATGGCGATGCTGATGGCTAATTGTAATTACCCTAATAATTGTAATTGGACAAACAATTCGGTAGCAGAGGCTTACAATGAAATTAGGTACAATTTTAGCCAGTTCGGTTTAGGGTCTGAGACCGGGATAGATTTGCCATCAAGTTCAACAGGTTTAGCGGGTGGATCAACGATCTATGGAAACTTACTAGATCTGATGATTGGGCAGTATGATACGTATACAACACTTCAGCTTGCGCAATATATTTCTACCATAGCTAATGATGGACTTAGGATGCAACCTAGGTTAGTCACGGAAATTCGTGAACCTGTCTCGAATACAGAGGAGCTGGGTGCTGTTGTTCAAAAGTTTGAACCACAAGTGTTAAATCGGATTGATATGAATGAGCAATATATCTCTCGTGTTCAACAAGGATTGCGTGGAGTAATGACGAGAGGTACTGCTAGTAGTCGTTTTGCGAATAAATCTTATCAGCCAGCTGGAAAAACAGGTACGGCTCAGGTGCGAGTAACTGTTGGTACAGGAGATAACCGTCGGTTTGTTGATGGGAATACTCAGACCCTTGTTGGCTACGCTCCTTTTAACAACCCTGAGGTTGCATTTGCAGTTGTCGTACCGAATGTGAAGTTAGAAAGAAATGGTGGTAGGCAAGGCATGGCTCAAGAAATTGCCAGCAAAGCTTTAGACGCCTTTTTTGAAATGAAAGATGTGAGGAATGGACCTGAAAGAGCAGAACGTCCGATTCTAGAACAGCCAGATGAATAAAAAAGATGTGTTTCAAAGGTGAAATTAAGCCTTTTGAAACACATCTTTTTATTTTATTCATATTTATTATGTAAGATAATATCTCGTACCAACAGCCTCATCTAGAAGTCTATGTTACTTTAATATATATCATTGCCTCTAAATCCTTTCTTTTCAATCACTGGTTTTATTCGGTCTTTACAGAAGAAGGATAAAATAAAAAGGAGAACAGCAAAAGATTACAAGACAATTATAGAAATTTCCACTAAAAACAACTCACTTTCATTTTTTCAAATATGAATAGTATCAGTTTAGCAAGAAATAAGCTGAAGTCAAATCCCAAAGAATTTTTTACTTAATTCGACATTCAACAAAGAACACGCTTACATTTACAGACTTTTTAGTATTTTCGCTAAAAAACGACACAAAGATCTGACAAAAATAGATGGCGAAAAAAGGCGAATAATTTTTTTTGTGAATCAAATGCCTAACTAGCCTTGACCTGACAAAAAGAGACAAAATGGGCTTCTTGTTTGCTGAAAAATTGAATTGTATGATTAACATAACAAAAAAATAGTCATACTTTGTAATTTACTTACATAAGATAACTATTTGTTCTTAAAAAAAGATTTATCTGGAGGTGAAAGTGTTGATTGAGGAAATACTTGCTTTAAGAGAAAAGGGATATTCCTTTCGAAAAATTGCAATTGAATTAGATACTACAGTTGGAAAAGTTCAATACCGGTATCAAAAGCACCGCCAACAACTAGAAGAGAATAAGGAGAATGACGAAATGAATTTTACTCCAATTGTGCCCTCGAGTTATGAACGAGATGAAATCACTTTGCTTCCGCAAAGTCCAACTTCTATATATTCCTTTTGGGAAATTAGCTCATCATTAAGACAAACAATTGAACACCAAACACGCCTTCAATGGCATGAGTTAACTAAGAAAATAAGAGTCTATGATTGTACAATGGTTGATTTTAATGGGCATAATGCTCATCGTTTTTTTGATATTCACATCCCTGAGATGACGAATAATTGGATGATAAGCGATTTAGAACCGAACCGTACCTTCATTATCGATTTAGGCATTCAAACAAGACAAGGTTCATTTTTATCTTTGTTAAGGTCGAATGCAATTGATACACCTCGGACTGAAAAAGCAACACAAGGTTTACATGTTGAAGCAGTGAATCAATGGAAAACTGGCAACCAAAATGAACCTCAATGGCTCGAGCATTTCAGTACTTATTCGTATTATGAAACAGTAAAATAGGAGGGATTTTGTTGAAAGAAGGGTATTATTCTTTAGTTCTACATGCTCACCTTCCCTATGTTCGTCACAAGGAAGAGGGACGGCTTGAAGAACGTTGGTTATTTGAAGCGATTACAGAATCATACATACCATTACTATGGGAGTTAAATGAAACAGAATCAAAAGATGTACTAACAATTTCTTTTTCACCACCGGTATTAGAAATGTTGGCCGATCCAACGATTCAGGAACGATATTTAGATTACATCATTAAGACCGAGGAACTATTGGGGAAAGAAAAGAAATTAGCAGAAACAAAAGAGGAGAAAGATCTCGTATCATTTTATATCAATCGTTATCAGAAAATTAAAAATACATTTATTGGTTATAACAAAAACATACTTTATGCTTTTCGAGAATTATTCGAAAAAAGAGTTATTACGTGTATAACATGTGCAGCAACTCATGCATTTTTACCTTATGTAAAAACTAAGTCAGCCATTCGTTCTCAAGTTGTTGAGGCCATTCGTTGTTTTGAACAGCATTTTGGGAAGAAACCTCGTGGTTTTTGGTTGCCAGAGTGTGCTATTGCACCAGGTATTGATCGCATTTTAGTCGAAGAAGGCATTACCTATACTTTTGTTGATGAACATGCAGTATTAAACGCAGAACCAGTACCATCTAAAGGTAGTGGAGCCCCAGTTTATTCACCACATGGGTTAATCTTGTTTCCAAGGCACACAACTTTGTCAAGCAAAGTGTGGAGTTCAACTCTAGGTTACCCGGGGGATGTTGATTATCGCGAATTTTATCGAGATATAGCCTATGAACGAGAGTGGGATTATATAAAACCATACGTTCATGAAGACGGAATAAGAATAGATACTGGAATTAAGCACAAGAGAATAACAGGTGAAGGTGAAGAAAAAGCAATATACGTTCGTAAATGGGCTGAAGGGAAAATACAAGCCCACGCAGATCACTTCCTATATGCCATTGAAAATGAGATAAATGAGCACGGAGACCAGTGTTATCCTCCATATTTAATGGTTACCCCTTTTGATGCAGAACTTTTTGGGCATTGGTGGTTTGAAGGACCTGAGTGGATTGGACAAGTAATCAAGAAAGGGCAAAATCGAATCCATTTTGTGACTCCTGAATCATATATTGACAGACACTATCAAGATTTTGACACTTCTCATATCTCTTTCTCGACTTGGGGGCGTGAAGGTTACGGTGATGTCTGGATAAATGAAAAAAACCAATACCTCTACCGTCATCACCACCGAATGGAGACAGATTTAGCAACCGTTGTTGCACTCTTCTCAAATCCAACGGACTTAGAAAAACGTTATTTAAAACAAATGGTTCGCGAATGGATGTTGGCAGTAAGCAGTGATTGGGCATTTATTATGGATGGGCAAAGTGCTGTTCAATATGCTCATGAACGATTTGCAACACACCTTAGTCGATTTGATGTAACAAAGGAGAAATTACTGAGTGGATCGGTGCAGGATGAATGGATACTGAGAATGGAACAGTGTTATCCATTTTTAAGGGAAATTGATGAACAGATCTTTTTCTCCCCTCATGATGCTTACATTCAAACGAAAGAAGAGGCTGATCAAGAGCAAAAACGCTCCATCTTAATGCTTAGTTGGGAATTTCCACCGATGATGGTTGGCGGATTATCTCGACATGTATTTGACCTTTCAAGGGCAATGGTAAAAGAGGGACATGAGGTTCATGTTGTTACTTCACATGTAGCTGGTTATCCAGATTATGAGATTAACCAAGGTGTACATGTTCACCGTATTAAAGGATTGCAGCCAGAAGCTGCTAACTTCTTTGATTGGGTTGGGAGTTTAAATATTGAAATGACTCGCTATATCGAAAAGCTAGCAAGAAAAACACAATTTGATATTATTCATGCTCATGATTGGCTAGTTGGCGTAACGGCAACTGCTATTAAAAGATCTCTTCAACTTCCATTACTTGCTACCATTCACGCTACGGAACATGGGCGAAATAATGGGATTCATAGTGAATTGCAGTATGAAATCAATCAAAAAGAATGGGAACTTACTTATGAAGCAGATCGGGTTATCGTTTGCAGTGACTATATGAAAGAAGAATTATTAACAATCTTTTCAATGCCAGAAGAAAAGCTTGCTGTTATACCAAATGGTGTAGATATCGACCTGCTTCGCCCGTATACCGGATTAAGTACCATCGAAAACAATAATGAGTTCACTGTATTTTCAGTCGGTAGAATGGTTAAGGAAAAAGGGTATCAAACAGTTATTGATGCAGCAGCGCTGTTAAAAGAAAGAAATGAGAAGATTCGTTTTGTTATTGCAGGAAAGGGTCCAATGCTCCAAGCTTATCAACAGCAAGTTGCAGAAAGACAATTAGATTCACATGTCACGTTCCTCGGTTTTGTCAGTGATGAGGAGAGAAACGAGTGGTTTTCTCGTTGTGATGCAACGATCTTCCCAAGTTATTACGAACCTTTTGGAATCGTTGCTTTAGAAGGTCTCGCTGCTGGGAAAGCAACTATTGTATCTGATACAGGTGGATTAGCAGGGATTATTCGACATGAAGAGAATGGGTTGAAAATGATTCCAGGTGATGTCCAAAGTTTGGCTACGCAAGTTCTCTATCTTTATAATCATCCAATTTCAAGAGAAGCATTAGCTACTCAAGGACTACGTGATGTTAAATCTCAGTTTAACTGGGAGACCATTGCGAAGCAAACAGAAGATGAAATAGAAAAATGTCTTTTTGGAGAGTTAGAACTAACTATTTAAATTAAAGGGAGGCTATCATAATGAAGGGTGTCATCATGGCAGGAGGAAAGGGTACAAGATTACGTCCATTAACTTGTAATGTACCAAAACCAATGGTTCCATTAATTCAAAAGCCAGTTATGCAATATAGTATTGAACTATTAAAGAAATACGGAATTACTGAAATTGCTGTGACTGTTCAGTATTTATCAGATGTTATTCAAGATTATTTTGGAGATGGGTCTGAATTCGGAGTGAAATTGCATTATTTTGAAGAAACTACTCCTTTAGGGACAGCTGGGAGTGTGAAACAAGCGGAAGAATTTCTAGATGAACCTTTTGTAGTTGTAAGTGGTGATGCTTTAACAGACTTTAACCTTCAATCAGGAATTGATTTTCATGAAAAAAATGAAAGTCTAGTAACTATTTTTATGAAACAAGTTGAATGCCCATTAGAATTTGGTGTGATTATGACGGATGAACAAGATAAAATTGTTCGTTTTCTAGAAAAGCCAAGTTGGAGTGAGGTATTTAGTGATACCGTTAATACTGGTATTTATATTATGAATCCAGAAATTTTTTCATACATTAAAGAGGATGCAGTAGTAGATTTTAGTAAGGACGTTTTTCCAAAGTTGTTAGCTGATCAATCACCTTTGTATGGATATTCTGCTGAAGGTTATTGGTCAGATATAGGTAATCTAAAGCAATATCGCCAAGCTCAGAGCGATATATTAAGTGGTGATCTTGATGCTCTAATTCAAGGAACTGAGATTCAACCGAGTGTATGGGTTGGGGAAAATGTCATTATTGAAGAAGGAGTCAAAATTGAAGGGCCTGTTTCAATAGGTTCAAATTCAGTTATTCGGTCTGGGGCTCACTTAGGAGAACACGCAGTTATTGGCTCAGGATCAACTGTATCGAATAAGGCTTCAATTAAACGTTCTGTTCTTTGGGATGGCGCATATATCGGTGATGATAGTGAACTAAGAGGGGCTACTTTATGTCAAGGTGTGACCGTTGGCACCAAAGCATCAATATTTGAAGATGCTGTCATTGGTCATAATACGGTCATTGGAGAAGAGGCTAGAATTCAACCAGAGGTAAAAGTTTGGCCATATAAAAGAGTGGAGGAAGCCACAACTGTTCCACAGTCCTTTGTATGGAATGAAGTTGGAGCAAAATCGTTATTAAAAGGACACCGTGCTACCGGTGTGGCAAATAGTGAAATGACTCCAGAGGAAGCCTCGAAATTTGGTGCTGCTTATGGCAGCTTGCTCAATCAAGGTGCACGAGTATTCGTGGCTAGCGATAGTAATTCTTTTTCACAGGTTATGAAATTATCGCTTATTCAGAGTTTACAAGCATCGGGTGTGGATGTTGTCGAACTCGGACATACAATGTTGCCAGTTTTAAGATTTAGTGTTGAACAGAGTGATGCTAAAGGCGGTATATATATTAGGTTGTTAGATGAAAATCATGAAAAGCAGTTAATCATTGAATTCTATAACGAAGATGGATTGCCAATAAGTTCTTCTGAACAACGTGAGTTGGAACAAGTGATAACATTTCAATCTTACCGTAGGGTAGCATTTGAATATGTTGGTCAATTTGAAACAAACCATCAATTGGAAGGAAATTACATAGCTAATTTGATGGAACATATTAATGTTGAAGCAATAAAAGCAAGAAGTATTAAAGTGGTTCTTCATGAAGAATCATCAAGTAACCTTCCATTATTCAAAACAATACTTGAACAACTAGGATGCTCGATTCATAGTCTGTCTGATCAAGTAGATGAAGAGACGATGAGAGAAACTTTACTTGAGTATAACGCCGATTTTGGAGTAATGGTTGGTGAAAGTGGAGAGTTCATTAGTTTAATGACAGAACAAGGACATTTGGTCTTAGAAGAAGAACAATTAATGCTGTTTATCTATATGCAACTTGAAAAAGGGTTACGTCAAGAGCTAGCTGTTCCGTTATATGGGGGAAGTGCACTTGAAGAGGTAGCAGCAAGTTATGATAAAACACTTATTAGGACAAAGACATCTGCTCGTGCGATGATGGAATCAGAGGGAACAGTCCAAATGATGTCTTATGATGGTCCATATGCGATCGTTCAACTATTAGATCATATTGTTGGGAATAAGCAAACCCTTTCAGAAATTCTAAGTGACCTGCCTGTACAATCTATCTACAAACAAGAAGTAACGTGTAAAACACAACAAAAAGGGATTGTAATGCGAAAGTTATTGGAATCGTTAAAAGGAAAGAACGTAGAACTAATTGATGGGATGAAAGTTAAACATACAGAGGAAAGTTGGACATTTATTGTTCCAGACCAAGAACGAGGAACATTTACTGTATATGCTCAATCGACAGATGGAGCACATGCAAAACAACTGGCAGGTGAATACATTGAACAAATTAATTTTATTAAACAGCAAACATCCTAGTATGTTCACTTTTCAAAAAAAAAATCATCATTTCTTGAAGAAATTTGCTGTCTGGTTAGATGGAAAATGTTCTTGGTTAAATAGTAGTGAATGGGAAATGTCTTCTAAACAAGAGCGCGGGTCAGACCTTTCCATTGTTGTCGCTTTCCATAAACAATGGAATATTCAACTAACTATTTTACAAGAGTATAAAAAAGAGGAAAGTAGTTTCGTTTATACATTTATCTTTAAAAATCAGTCAGAAGAAAATCTTAATATTAAGTTTGTCGTTCATCAACAAAGATTTGGGGCGGTTTCTTCAAAGGTAGCTTTTATTTCTCCTTTGAGACAAACGATTATGCATTACGGAAGTCCAATTTTAACTCTTTTAGCTACGAATTTCTTCCAGGGGAAAGAAAGCCATTTAGCTGTTGGGAAAAGAGAGAAAATTTGGTCAGAAAAAAGTGGAAATTTGGCTGTCTCACCATTATGCCAAAGTGGTCATGAAAGCATGATGGTGACTAGCCTCCAATTAGCCCCATGGCAAGAGACTTACGGTCGGATTTGGGAAATCAATGGTACATCAGAAGAGGAAGTATTAATGAAACATGATAAACAAATTCGTTCTGATCACCTTAAACAAGTATCGAAACAAATACTGTAAAGAAAAACCACTTGATTGAAGTGAAAAGATTTGCTATCATATTCAAGTATGAAGTAAGCACAGTTTGGAGGGATAGCAAATGCGTGTACAAGTAACTCTTGCTTGCACTGAAACAGGAGATCGTAATTATATTACAACAAAAAATAAACGTACAAATCCTGAGCGTATTGAATTCAAAAAATACAGCCCAAGATTAAAGCGTCATACGTTACACCGTGAAACAAAGTAAGCAGCTGGATTATCCGCTGCTTTTTTCTATTTATAAGAGTTTTTTGATGACGCATTCATAAATTGAGTGAGAGTGAGTGAAAGCTATGTCTACAAAAAAGGACATTAGAAATGAAGTGAGCAGAAAACTAGATTCAATTTCCGCTGAAAAGCGGAAGAATTGGTCCGAAGAAATAGCAGAACATCTTGTTTCTTCCGATATTTGGAAAGGAGCAGGAGTTATTGCACTTACCATTTCTCGTGGCAAAGAAGTAGATACATATTGTTTAATAGAAGCTGCATGGAAGCAAGGAAAAAAAGCCGTTGTTCCTCGTGCAGATTTCAAACATAAAAGGATGTCATTTTTTGAAATCACTAGTTTTAATCAATTAGAAGAAGGTCCATATAATTTGAAAGAACCGAATGTTGAGAGTTGTCCATCTATTGATCCAAAGAAAATAGAGTTAGTTATTGTTCCCGGACTTGCTTTTGATAAAAATGGTTCTAGACTAGGATTTGGAGGAGGATTCTATGATCGGTTCCTGCCTCAAATCAAAGCGCAGACGATAGCGTTAGCTTTCCCATGTCAAGTGATTCCATTTGTCCCAATCGAGCCCCATGATTGTCTGATCGATCATATTATTAGTCCTGATGGATTTCTATTATGATCCTTCTCCTCTTTATGGCGGTTAGTTTGATTGCGTTCTTTGCTTATCAGAAAAATAAATTAACTTTTGGTGGAGCAATTGCTGCTGTCATTGTTGGTGGCTCAATTTCTCTGGGGTTGGGGATGTACGGGTTACTTTTATTAGGTGTATTTTTTTGTAGTTCTATATTGATTGGTTCTTTTCATCCTAATGAAAAAGAGCTTGACATTGTTCAAAAAGGGCAGCGAAGAGATGCCATTCAAGTACTTGCAAATGGAGGAGTTTCTGCCATACTTGCACTTATTTATTTTGTTTATCCTTCACAAATTTTCATATTCGGATTCGTCGCAAGTCTTGCCGCTGCCACTTCCGATACATGGGCATCGGAACTCGGTTCTCACAGCAAAAAAAAACCGTTCCATCTTTTTAAGAGAAAACGTGTTAGTCATGGAACATCTGGAGCAATCACATTACTCGGCTCAGCCGCCGCCTTTAGTGGGAGTTTCTTGATTGTTATCTTCTCAATTATTTTTTGGTGGGGTCCATCTTATGATAGTCTTATCTTATTATTTGTTTTGACTTTAGCTGGTTTCCTCGGTAATTTATTAGATACAGTGTTAGGTGGGGTTTGGCAAGTTGTTTACCGTTGTTCTGTTTGCTCAATTGAAACGGAACGGGAAAATCATTGTAATATGAAGACTGTACGTATAAAAGGTAAAAAATGGATGAATAATGATTTTGTTAATTTAGGTTGTACCGGTTTTGGAGCAGCCATAGGCTTACTTTCAGGTTGGTTGTTGTTATAAGGAGGAGAAAGATGGAACGTAATTCGTTGGAACGCTACTCAAGGCAAATGCGGTTTTCACCAATTGGGGAGGTTGGTCAGAAAGAACTCACGAACAAGTCTGTATTAATTGTGGGTGTCGGTGCTTTAGGTACCGTTTTAGCCAATCACCTTGTTCGAGCAGGTGTAGGTCTAGTAAGACTAGTCGATCGAGATTATGTTGAAATGAGTAATTTACAAAGGCAAATGCTATTTGATGAAACAGATGTAAATGAGAGTTTGCCAAAGGCAGTTGCTGCTGAGAATAAATTAAAAGCAATTAATTCTAGTGTGAAGATTGAGGGAATCGTTACTGATGTGACAGCTGAAAATTTACCACAATTGTTAGAAGGTATTGACCTTGTCTTAGATGGAACTGACAACTTTCGAACTAGGTTTCTTTTAAATGATATGTGTTTTAAATTAGGGTTGCCATTTGCCTATGGCGGAGCAGTTAGTGCTAGAGGAATGTCAGCTCTATTCATCCCTGGAAAAACGCCTTGTCTGCGTTGTTTTATCAATCCTGGAGAAGGAACGGGACAAACTTGCGACACCATAGGAGTTATTAGTCCAGTTGTGGATATCGTAGCTTCCTATCAAGTAGTGGAAGTACTAAAGTATTTAGTCAACGATGAACAGGCACTTAGAGGAACACTGCGAAGCTTTGATCTATGGAAAAATCACCAATTTGACTTAAAAATGGAGAACTCAAAAAAGGAATGCCCTACCTGTCAAAAAAAAGAGTATCCCTCATTATTTGAAGAAGAGGATCATGTTACAACACTATGCGGGAGAGAAACAGTTCAAATTCAGCGTAATGAGCCAATCAATTTAGAAGTATGGGCAAAAAAACTTGAACCGGTTGCAGAAGTTAAAAAAACTCCTTTTTTACTTCGGGTTCAGCTTCAAGAGGGTGAAAGGCTTGTTTTGTTTCCAGATGGACGAGTGCTAGTACAAGGAACGGAAGACATCTCAAGAGCAAAAACTCTGTATAGTAAATATATTGGAGGGTAGGCTTTTAAAAGATGTTTTGTGGTTTAAGTAAGGAAGTGTATTCTCTAGAAAGGTGCTGTTTGGATGAAGGCAAAAGGAAAAGGAACGAGAGTAGTTATTATTGGAACGGGTTTTGTTGGTTCTAGTTATGCTTATGCACTACTTAATCAAGGCGTTGTAGATGAAATGGTCTTGGTAGACTTAAATAAAGAGAAGGCTGAAGGCGATGCAATGGATTTAAATCATGGGATGCCGTTTGGTTCACCAATGAGAATTTGGGCGGGGACATACCAAGATTGTTCAGAAGCTGACCTCGTTGTTATTACTGCAGGAGCTAATCAAGGTCCTGGAGAAACAAGACTTGATCTTATAGAAAAGAATGCAAAGATCTTTAAAACCATTGTTGGATCTGTCATGGATAGCGGATTTAATGGTATTTTTCTTGTTGCCACTAATCCTGTAGATATCCTCTCTTATGCTACGTGGAAATTTTCTGGCTTGCCAATGGAAAAGGTCATTGGTTCTGGAACAATTTTAGATACAGCTCGTTTTCGCTTTTTGCTAGGCCAATATTTTGATGTAGACTCAAGAAATGTACATGCCTATATCATGGGAGAGCATGGAGATACCGAGCTACCAGTATGGAGTCATGCTGATATTGGTGGTAAGCCTATTTTAACGTATGTGGACGAGGATAATCATGTCAACATGAATGAACTTGATACGATTTTTACTAATGTTCGTGATGCTGCTTATCATATTATCGACAGAAAAGGCGCAACGTACTATGGGATAGCGATGGGGCTTGTTCGCCTTACTAAGGCAATCTTAAGAAATGAAAATTCCGTCTTAACAATCTCGACTCTTCTCCGAGGACAGTATGGTCTTGATGACGTTTATATTGGTGTTCCAGCTATCGTTAATCGTCAAGGAATTCGCGAAGTGTTAGAACTAAATTTAAGTGAAGAGGAACAAAAGCAATTACATCATTCTGCTTCTGTTTTAAAAGAAGCCATGAAGCCAGTTTATGATATTGTATAGAGCTTTAATGGATACTTTTTATTTAAACGTGGATAAAAGATTCGTTTCACAGCCACATTAAGGTAGAGGAGGGATGATTATGTTTCAACGTCTCATTTCAATTCTATCGTTAGTTTTTTCAATGTATTTTGCTTATAAGTATCGTTATCGTGTGATCAATGCCTTTTTGAGTCGTCGAATGCTTCGAAAGGTAGCCGTTATGTTTGCTATGCAAATTCCGTTTATCCGCGATAAAGTACTCGGTTCGGTTTTTCAATCAAACCGGCCACAAGAAAATTTTTAAGATGATATAAGGGTCTGTCTTTTAAGATTTCGTATCTAAGGACAGACCCTTTATCTGTTTTTTCGCTTGTTCTCTTCTATTAAAGGAAATTGTTGCTATACTGTTTAATAAGAATAATGGTGAAAGGAGGAACTTATGGATCGTTTACAACAAGACTATTTTTTCTGGAGATTAGTCCATTTTTATATTTTTGAAAAAGGATTTAGAGTTCTTGATAAAAGTTCGAAGGAATTCTGGTTAGAAGATGAAGATTCAAAACCAAAGCGTATTCTTCGAATCGTGAGGGTGGATATAGATTTTGCAAGTTGGCTAAGAAGGGATGTGACTAACTCCGTAAAGCAGTTTGAGCGAATTAGACGTCATTTACGACTGCGTAAAATGATAGGGGAAAACATCTATATAAGTTTATATCCACCTGTTGATGATTGGGAAGATGTAAAAAAACCTTATTTTGAGAGTGAAAAGAAGCGAACGACTGTTTATTCTTCGATTATTGATAAAATAAACACTGATCAGACAGAACTGCCAGATGCTCCTCATTTAGAAACAGTTGAAGATGTTGAGATAACAATCCTGCATCTTCAACAACAAATCCGACAAGCAACAAAGGAGCGGGAAAAAAAAGAAAAGTCTTTGTTTTTTCAAGGGAGGCCTCTTGCAACGATTGCCCTTTTAGGGAGCATTGCGTTTATGTTTTATTTGTTAGAACAAGAGGGAAGCAGTACCTCTGTTTTGACCTTAATTGAATACGGAGCAAAGTACAATCCACTCATATTGGAAGGGGAATGGTGGCGCTTATTTTCTGCTATGTTTTTACATATAGGTTTCCTCCACCTATTTATGAACTCGTTAGCTCTATTTTATCTTGGTAGTGCAGTTGAGAGGATGTATGGAACGGGGCGTTTTCTTTTTATTTATTTTATAGCAGGTTTAACGGGCTCTATTGCAAGTTTTGCTTTTAACGAACAAGTAGCAGCTGGAGCTTCAGGTGCTATATTTGGATGTTTTGGTGCGCTTCTTTATTTTGGAACTATTTATAGAAAATTATTTTTTCGAACGATGGGGAAAAGCCTATTAACAATTTTAGCGATTAATTTAGTTTTTGGTTTTGCTGTTCCAATGGTAGATAACGGTGCTCATATTGGAGGTTTGGTTGGAGGGTTTCTTGCTTCTGCTATTGTCCATTTACCAAAACATAAAAAGTCATTTAGACAGATCCTCTTTTTCGTTGTCGCGTCCCTTTCTTTAGTTGGACTGTTTTGGTTTGGAATGAATAATGAAGAAAAAGTTCGCTCTCCTATTTTGGAGTTGCAAATTGGTCAAGAATATTTGCAAAAAGAGGATATAGATTCTGCGTATCCATTTTTAAAAAGAGCTGTGGAAGAAGGGGCAGAGATGCCTGAAGCGTACTTTTTACTAGCTTATGTAGAAGCGATGTTTGAAAATTATGAAGTTGCGAAAGATCTTCTTTTAGTTACGATAGAAAAAAGAGAAGAGTTTCATGAAGCCCATTACAATTTGTCCCTTATTTATATAGAACTAGGCGAGATCGAGGAAGCACGTGCTGCACTTAATCGAGCAGTGGAGATCTACCCAGACGATACTTACCTCGATTTGCTAGACAGGTTGAGTGTGGCACCATCTTAAGCTGAGTACTGAAAAAGGCTGATTAGTTATTAATTGTTTGTAAAAGTTGAACGGGTTCGCCATCTGCGGTTCGAAAAAGAACGAAGAAATGATCAGCTGTATCAGGAACGAGAATTACGGGAACTGTACTTCCGATTGGGCTAACCGTTGACCCATCTTTTTTCGTAATGCCAAGCACATAGTTTTTATATAACCCTTCCCAAAGGCCGCCGAGAAATTGCGCGGTTTTTTCTTTTGTTAATCCTGGGATAGGCTCATTTTCGTAAAGAACTAAGTCAGTAAGAGGAATCCGTAAATATCGATCTTTTGGAAGGTTGTAATATTCAAATAATGCATCCCAATCATAGTCTTGTTGTTGTTGCAAGATATAATCCAATATTCGTTTGCTTTCTTTTTCTTCTTCGGTTTGTGGAGTTCTAAAAGCATGTAATGGACTTAAAGGTGAGTCAATCACATAAAGTTGATCAAAACTTAGTTTTTGGGCACTTTTAATTTCATCATTTGGGTAGTGTAGCTCAGCATGATGAAATGTAACTACACGATAATGACCGCTGTCATCTGACTTCACATCTTTTTCCATCTCAATAGTGTCCGTGTTCTCACGCCATGATGATAACGTATCTTTTAAATAACCATCCTCAAACAAAAGAGAAACGTCTTGCCTTAAATATGCTGATTGATTTAATACCGAAGTGACACTCCAATCTAAAATGTACTCATCCTCATCTTCTATCGCTAGAAAATCAATGTGTGATGTTGCTTCATCAAATGTGGCTGTCGGATCAAGTGGGAAAAATATTAGAGCATCGTTTAATGGCTCAGGTTTAATTGTAAAAACAAGAAAAAGTCCTACACAAAAAGATGTGATTAGCATGACTATTGCAAATTTCCATTTATTCATCGTTCTGCCTCCATTGGACAAACAGTTTGTCTCATCTATATGTGAATGCATTCGTTCTTATGCATGTGTCATGAATGGAAATAGATATAGAAGCAAATAATGTTAAGGGAATGGGAGGTGATGACACGTGAGTACAAATAAAGTGAAAAATCCTGTCACAATTATTTACAACGACAATGTTGAGTTTTTAAAAAAGGAGTTAGCGGTCGATGCGAGTTTTGATTTAGTGTATCTTGAATTAGAACATGGAGAGAGAGAAATGTCGCTCTTTCTTGTAGATGGTTTTGGCAAAGATCAGGCCATTACTCAAATTCAACGTGAGCTAATTCGAATTAGAGACTCCGATTTAGCTGAAAGACCATTAGACCGATTAATTAAACATCATATTCCTTATGCAGAAATAGAGGCGACAGATGATTTAGATGAAGTGGTTGATCAAATTCTAGCAGGTCCTGCTGCACTCGTAGTGGAAGGGATAGACAAGGTCATTCTGATTGATACGAGGGAGTACCCTGTTAGAGGTCCAGAAGAGCCCGATACAGAAAAAGTCATTCGTGGCTCAAAAGACGGATTCGTCGAAACGCTTGTTATGAATGCTGCATTAATACGAAGACGAATTCGCGACAAAACGATGAGAGTTGAATATGTTTCAGTTGGACGTCGATCTAAATCAGATCTAGCTATTACGTACATTGCTGATATTGCTGACCAAGAATATGTGCAAAGCATAAAAGAATCTTTAGAGAAAATTGATACAGATGGGCTGTCTATGGGGGATAAAACGATAGAGGAATTTATATTTGGGCATCATTATAACCCATATCCAATGGTTCGTTACACGGAACGACCTGATGTTGCATCCAGTCACTTGTTTGAAGGGCATGTCATAATTATGGTAGATGGCTCTCCAAGTGTAATGATTGCTCCAACGACCTTTTGGCATCATATGCAGCACGCAGAAGAATATCGCCAAAAGCCAATTGTCGGGACTAGTTTAAGAGTAGTTCGTTATGCCGCTGTCTGGGCTTCATTATTTTTATTGCCTCTTTGGTATTTACTTGCTACAAATGATGGGCTTGCTCCTGCTGCATTAAACTTTATTGGAGAGCAGGAAGAAGGTACCGTTCCTTTGTATGCTCAGTTTCTAATTGCTGAGATAGGGATCGAAATGCTGAGGATGGCCGCCATACATACCCCAAATGCTTTAGCCACAGCACTAGGTTTGGTCGCTGCGCTTTTAATTGGGGAAGTTGCTATTAATGTAGGTGTCTTTTCTCCTGAAGTTGTACTCTATTTAGCGGTAGCAGCTGTAGGTACGTTTGCCACGCCAAGTTATGAAATGAGTTTGGCAAATCGATTAATTAGGGTTGGCTTATTAATTGCATGTGCGCTCTTTGGAGTGGCAGGATTTGTTGTAGGAATTACGGTTTGGTTATTAATGCTTGTCCACTTAAGGTCATTAGGTACCCCTTATATGTGGCCTTTTTTACCATTTAATGGCTCTGCGTTAAAAGATGTATTATTCCGCACAGCTATGCCGTTAAAAAAACAGCGCCCTACCGTAGTCCACCCAAATGATCCGGATAGATAATATAAGACCACAAAAGAGGGGTGTCTCAAAAGGGTCAGAAAAGACCTTTGAGACACCCCTCAAAAAAATTGTAGTCATCTTATCGTTTTTAGTTAATTTAAAGATTGATCGACTCATTCATATCTAACTCATATAAATCATCTTTTACAAAAATATCGTTGCTATCAATTGCTGTTGATTCATCTGCTAATACGAGACCAAAAGGTGTTTCCTTTTGCGGTGTTACAATTGTAAAACGAATACCTGCCTTGCTCGCTTCCTGAATATAATTTGAGTAGTTGCTGTAACTTAATTTCCCATTTAAAAACAAGTGCAGATTCCTTTTTTCTTTCATTAATTGAATGACTTCCGGATACATTCCTTTGTGAATAACTTGCTTTTTTGTTAAGGCTATATGAACTCTTTCTACAATGGTCGATAAAAACAAATTTCTCTCTTCTGGTTTAATCTCCGGGGTTCCGAAGAGTGCTCGATCAATGATATCTTTTACTTTCTGGTCCATCTTCCACTCCTCATTTCAATTTCTACTTGAACAAGTTTTATCTTGTCCTTCTTATTTTTGTTTTGTATACATATCATAGCATAAGAATGAATTTCAAAATAATGTAGTAACTAGCTGTACGAAAATTGTCAATTAGGAACTGCTCCCAAAAGGGACATTACTTAATTCGAGGTACTGAGTAGGTTTAAACATACCTTTCCAGTGGCTTTCAAAAAGGATGGTGTTTTGCATGTGGTTTATAATCGTTATTATGATTTTTGTTTTTACAATCGGGCTGACAATAGGAGGTCTATTAACTGCACCTCGTGATCCGATAAGACCAATTCAGCTCTTATTATTTTCTTTATTTTTCTTGTTTTTATGTTACATTGGTATGATAACTGGAATATTGATATCAGGATGGATTGGTGTACGATTTATTGAAATCCTATTATCGATTTTATCTCTTTTGTTTATTGTGGCTTGTTTTAGTCGTTTTCATCCTACACTTGGTTTTTTTCACCCAGAAGATAAAGTTTTAATTTTAGTTTTAGCATTGCTATTCTTCTTAATGGGAATGGAATGGGGCTTACTTGAATTTAGAACGTTTTTTACTATTGCAGCTTCATTTTTGTTTACTGCTGCATTAGGGTTAGGTGTATTTGTTCAAACGCAAATACGTCAAGTATTTTGGCGTCATTCGTTTATCTCATTTACACCGCTTGTGTGGCTTCTTTTCGTAGCGGTTCTAAAGCTGTTATAATGGTTTTTGAGGTGAATGTTTTGAAAACGATGTATGATGTAAGACAGTTGCTAAAAAAACATGGATCCATCGTCTATACACGTGATCGCTCTATAGATCTTGCTTTAATGGAAGATGAATTACGAGAGCTGTATGAATGGAAGATGATTGATACAGAAACGTTTCAGCAAGGACTTCTTATCTTGCGAAATGAAATTAGGTTACTGAAATAAGCAACGAACCTTATTAGATAGGGAGTAATTGTAGTTAGTGAAATGTATTGCAATTAACTCCCAAAGAATACTTTAAGAAGGAGGTATCTGTTGAAGCGTTCACATTCAAAGGCTGATTACATAGGATAAAAAAGGACAATCGTATTAGTTATTTGAAGTAAACATCGAAAAAGGAGACAGATGTGAATGTCAGAATATCGGACGGAACGCGACCTAATCGGAGAGAAGCAAGTACCGAAGGAAGCTTATTATGGAATTCAAACAATGCGTGCAAGGGAGAATTTCCCCATTACAGGCTACCCGCCACACCCTGAGTTAGTTCGTGCGTTTGGGTATGTAAAAAAGGCGGCTGCGATGGCAAACCGTGATGTTGGAGTTCTTACAGTAAATATTGCAGACGCAATTATTACAGCGGCGGATGAAATCATAAATGGTAAATTTCTAGATCAGTTTATTGTTGATTCAATTCAAGGAGGAGCAGGAACTTCATTTAATATGAATGCAAATGAAGTTATTGCTAACCGAGCAATTGAAATACTCGGTGGCAAAAAAGGCGAATATATGCGAGTTAGTCCTAACACTCATGTGAATATGGCACAATCAACAAATGATGCCTTTCCAACAGCGATTCATATTGCTGCTCTCCGATTAGCTGATGGGTTGAGAAAAGAACTAGATGAATTGATTCAAGCATTAAAGCTTAAAGAAAAAGAGTTTGATGATGTTTTAAAAATGGGTCGCACGCATTTGCAAGATGCGGTACCAATTAGACTTGGACAAGAATTTGGCGCTTATCAGCGTGTGCTCAGTCGGGATCTAGGTCGAATTGAGAGATCTGTTGGGCATTTATATGAAGTGAATATGGGGGCAACAGCAGTTGGTACAGGGCTAAATGCAAAACCCGAGTATATTAAAAAAATAGCAGATTACTTAGCAGATATTACAGGTTACCCATTTGAAACTGCAGAGGATTTAGTAGATGCAACTCAAAATACAGATGCTTATACAGAAGTATCAAGTGCTCTAAAAATTATGGCTATTAATTTATCGAAGATGGCCAATGACTTACGCTTAATGAGTTCTGGACCACGTACAGGGATTAACGAAATTAATCTTCCACCAAGACAACCGGGTTCTTCCATTATGCCTGGGAAAGTAAATCCTGTTATGTGCGAAGTTGTAAATCAAATTTCATTTCAAGTCATTGGAAATGATCATACGATAAGTTTGGCTTCTGAGGCTGGTCAATTAGAGCTAAATGTTATGGAGCCCGTCTTGGTGTTTAATTTATTGCAGTCCTTTTCAATTTTGCAAAATGGAATAAGTGTCTTTAGGAAATATGCAATTGAGGGAATGACTGCTAATGTAGAACATTGCCGTCAGATGGTTGAAAGAAGTGTTGGAATTGTAACAGCGATTAATCCTCATGTTGGTTATGAGGTAGCTTCTAGGGTGGCGAAAGAAGCAATTCAATCAAATCGGCCAGTTCGGGAAATTTGTCTTGAAAGAGGAATTTTGTCGGAAGAGGAATTGAATGAAATTCTTGATCCAAAGGAAATGACGAATCCTGGAATTGCTGGTTCGAGGTTTATAGATGGTGAAATGTAAGATTCATTGACTTATGTATAGAAGGCACTTAAAAGGTAAAATCACCTTTATAAGTGCCTATTTTTATTTTACTAAAACATAGTACAAATATCTCTCTTTCTGCTATAATGTAGTAATTTAGTGGGCCGGAAGGTGTGAGGTATCTTTCTTTTTTGTGTGAAAAAATTGAAACGTCTAAGGGGTTATTTTCGTCTAATACTATAGACGAAAGTGCTTAAATGAGAGGGAGGGGAAAGATGAAGCGAATTGTATATATTATTGGGATTCTTTTTATGGTTTCAGCCTGTACCCAAGCTCCGTTAGAGAGTCAACCCTTACCAAGAAGTTTCGAATATCAACCAATTAAGCGAGATGTATCAACCTCTTTCTTTACAGGGGCTGATATTACACCTATACAAAACGAACATGTTGTAACGGAAATTATAGGTTGGTTTGACGATGATACGCTTTTGTATTTGCAAGAACAAGAAGAGCGTTCAAGTCTTTATAAACATCACCTTTCTACAGGACATTCATCAAGTTTTGTTGAGGTGGGCGGGTGGATTACAGAGGTCCGTGCTAATGCCGATTACTCTTTATTTGCTATTTCGCATATAACGGTAGATAATGAGGCTCACTTAGTTATTATTGACCGGAATGGTGAGATAAGGCAGACGATCAAAGA
This sequence comes from Halalkalibacter flavus, assembly GCF_036663575.1. Classification (NCBI taxonomy): domain Bacteria; kingdom Bacillati; phylum Bacillota; class Bacilli; order Caryophanales; family Bacillaceae; genus Halalkalibacter; species Halalkalibacter flavus. The sequence continues at coordinate 24,851 of NZ_JAWRVK010000016.1, read as the reverse complement.
TTACGGCGAAGAATATACTGCATACTGGAATCCATATAAACTTGATACGTTTATTTTGATTGCTTTTTTACCAGATTGGGAATTTGAAACGTATGTAGTTGATGTAGCTGAAACGAAAGTGAGAAGTATCGATTTGGAACAGTCCTATGTACAATGGATTTCGGCTACTGATGTCGGGTATTTAAAATGGGAAGAACTCGAACCTAATTTTCAAGCACCTCTATATGAAGTCAATGTAAATAGTGGGGAGGTGAAAAAATGGCAGGATGCTGTAATTGCATATATGAGTTTCCCGGATGGTCTCTCGCTCTCTGTAACAGTGGAATCTGTATATGACCTGTATTCCACATACACATTTTATGATGAGCAAAATGCTTTTAGGCATATTGACATGCCCATTCTTAACACATATTCGGAACAATGGTGGATCCCTTATTACTCTTATGATGATGTACATGGAATTTTTTACTACTTAAGACCACAATATAGCAGTGATTTCTTTAGTTACACTGATGGTTTTGAGTTGGTTGCTTATGATATTCAAAGAGATGCTGAAGAAAAGCTGACTGTATTAGAAAGGCATGTTCCTATTCATGTTTCACCTGAAGGATCTTTCTTGCTATTTGGAGATCGCTTCGAGATGGTTATGGACTTGTCTGAAGGGACGTCTATTCCTCTTATAGAAGAATAAGATGTTAACTTGGCCTCTTGCTTTTTTTAGTCAGTATGTCATAATAACTGTATAACTAGTATGTATTATAGACTAGGGGTGTCCACATAAGTGGACTGAGAAAAAGGTTATCCTTTTACCCTCATACCTGATCTGGATCACGCCAGCGTAGGGAAGTCATCTGAGCCGTATTCCGTATGTTCGGATGCGGCTTTTTTTCGATTTTATGTATAAAAAGGTGGGTTACTCATGAGAGAGTTTAAGTTATACGCGATTACAGGTGAAGAATTTCATCAAGGCAGAGACCTTGTAGAAGTAATGGAAGAAGCAATTTTGGGTGGTGTTGATATTATCCAGTTACGAGATAAAACGAGTAGCAAAAGAGATGTGCTAAACAAAGCAAAGTCACTACGTGAATTAACAAGAAAGCATGATGTGTTGTTTATTGTAAATGACCACATTGATGTTGCTCTTGCAGTTGATGCAGATGGCATACACATTGGCCAAGATGATTTGCCTCTTGCTGAAGCAAGGAAGATTATGGGACAAGATAAAATAATCGGACTTTCCACTCACAAAATTGAGGAAGCTCGCGAGGCTGAAGCGGGTGGAGCTGATTACATTGGGGTTGGGCCGATTTTTCATACCAATAGTAAAGTAGATGTCGTCGATCCTGTTACAACTGAGTATATTAAGCAAGTTATTGCAGAGATCAATATTCCGTTTGTGGCGATCGGCGGAATTAAGCTGCACAATGTAGATCAGGTATTAGATGCAGGTGCAACTAGAATTTGTATGATATCTGAAATTGTTGGTGCAAAAGATGTAAAAGGTGTTTGTCAGCAATTTACAAAAATATTAGCGGAAAAAGGGTGAATAGTAGATGCGTTTAATTATAAATGGGGAAGAACATCACGTAGACGTTTCTAGCCTTGAAGAAGTGGTGTCACATTTTGAACTCGAACCACATCTTGTTGTAACTGAGGTAGATGGAAATATTATTGAACGTACCAATTGGTCAGGGACTGAACTAAAAGAAGGCATGAGAATTGAACTTGTTCAATTCGTTGGAGGTGGCTGAGATGAAACAAAAAAAATTAACGATTGCAGGTAAAGAATTATCTTCGCGTTTCTTCCTTGGGACGGGTAGGTATCCAAATCCATTTGTCCAAAATGAAGCAATCAAGGCATCCGAAGCTGAGGTGTTGACCTTTGCTATTAGACGAGTCAATCTAGGAGCTCCGAATGAGGATGCTATTTTACAACATTTAGAAGGTATGTCTTTTACCTATTTGCCCAACACTTCGGGCGCGAAAACAGCAGAAGAGGCAATTCGAATTGCAAGATTGGCAAAGGCTTCAGGCTTGAGTGATTGGATTAAGGTAGAAATCAGTGTAGACGAGAAAACGTTGCTTCCTGATCCGATTGAAACACTAAAAGCAACAGAAGTCCTGGCAAAAGAGGGATTTGTCGTTTTACCATATACTTCTGATGATCCAGTTCTTTGTAAACGATTAGAGGAAGCTGGGGCTGCAGCAGTCATGCCAGGAGGTGCTCCGATTGGAACGGGATTAGGCATACTAAATCCATATAATTTAGAGCTCATTATTGAACAAGCAAATGTTCCTATTATTGTCGACGCAGGTCTTGGTTCTGCGATGGATGTTGCACAAGCAATGGAATTAGGTGCAGATGGTGTATTAATGAATACCCCTGTAGCAAAGGCTAAGGACCCAGTTAAGATGGCTCGAGCGATGAAATACGCAATTGAAGCAGGGAGACTTTCCTACGAAGCAGGGAGAATCCCGAAGAAAAAGTATGCTACAGCAAGTAGTGGATTTCAAGCATTCGTTTCAAAGTAGTAAGAGCAGGGGGGAGACATGTGCAAGAGAAAGTAATGGTTCTTGGAGGGGGCGTCATAGGTCTTGCAACTGCATTTGAGCTTAGCAGACGTAACTATGATGTAACAGTATTAGAAAAAACGAATTGTGGAGGACAAGCATCTGGTGCTGCAGCCGGGATGCTTGCTCCTTATTCAGAAATTGGTGAAGATCCAGACGACTTTTTTAGATTATGTTTAGATAGTTTAAGGGTGTATAAACAATGGCAAAGCGATGTAAAGAATGTTTCAAAAATGGACTTTGAATATTCGGAGAGCGGAAGTCTTCATGCGGTTTATCATGATGCGGATGTTCTCGCACTTGAAACAAGGCAGTCTTGGCAACGTGAATGGGGAGCAGAAACTGAATTGATATCTGGAAGTCGACTATGGGAGATGGAACCGACACTTTCAAAAGATATAAAAGCGGCAATGTATTATCCAGAAGAAAGTCACGTGTTTGCACCTGACTATGTAAAGGCACTTGAAGCTGCCTGCCGCCTGAACGGTGTAAATGTAGTAGACCAACTTGAACAAGTGACAGTTGTTGATTGGGAGCGATCGGTTACATTGCGAGCAATAGATGGCCGTCAATTTACAGGAGACCGTTTAATTGTATGTTCAGGTGCTTGGTCTAGTGAGTTAGAAGAAGTGTTTGGAGTTCGTATTCCAGTCTATCCAATTCGCGGGCAAATTTGCGCGTATGATGTACCTGTAAATCATGTGAAGCATATTGTTTATACAAGTCAGGGCTATCTTGTTCCAAAGGGAAATGGAACGTTAGTTAACGGAGCTTCTGAAGATATAGCAGGTTTCAAAACGGATGTTACAGAAAAAGGCATACAGAGGCTAACAAATTGGAATAAGCACGTTTTTCCTTTCTTAGGTGAAATGACACCTTTCCATACATGGGCAGGATTACGTCCTGCGACTCAGGATGGGTTTCCACTTATAGGGAAACTTGAGGCAGCACCACATGTTGTCTTTGCAACAGGACACTATCGAAATGGAATATTATTAAGCCCAATTACAGCTGTAGCGGTTGCAGACTTATTAGATGAAAAGGAAGCATATACACCGCTTGCCTCTTGTAAGCCTGAACGATTTACGTATTAGTTGAATAGGACAAATAGATTTAGAAAGGAGGTCTTTCTATGACTTTAGCAAAAACGTTAACGATAGCAGGGTCAGATAGTGGTGGTGGGGCTGGAATCCAAGCAGATATTAAAACATTTCAAGAATTGCACACATTCGGTATGAGTGTAATTACAGCTTTAACAGCTCAAAATACACTTGGAGTTCATGGTGTGTTTCCTCAGTCGCTAGAAGCAATTGAAGCACAGCTGGAGGCCGTATTATCTGATATTGGTACAGATGCAGTTAAGACGGGAATGTTATTCTCTGCGGACATTATTACCCTTGTTGCTAATAAGTTGAAAGAGTATGACGTGAAAAATATTGTAGTAGATCCAGTAATGATCGCAAAAGGAGGGGCTTCTCTTCTGCAGGAAGAAGCAGTTAAGGCACTTACAAGTAAATTACTACCGATTGCAACGGTTATTACTCCGAATTTACCAGAGGCAGCTAAATTGCTAGGAAGAGCAGAAATGAGGTCACTTGAAGAAATGAAGCAGGCAGCAATTGATCTTCATAAGCTTGGACCTAGCTTTGTGGTATTAAAAGGAGGCCATTTAACTGATGGACCTGCTGTTGATTTATTATTTGATGGAAGATGTATTCATGAGCTTAAAGTACAACGCATTGATACGAAACATACTCACGGTACCGGTTGTACATTTGCTGCAGCCATTGCTGCAGAATTAGCAAAGGGAGCACAAATAAAAGAAGCAACAGAGACAGCAAAAGCCTTTATCACTGCTGCAATCTCCAATTCATTAAATATTGGTGGCGGAATTGGACCGACAAATCATGCAGCATTTAGGTATAAATCGAATTAAAACTAGGGGTTAACTCAAGGATAAAAGGAACCTTTGAGTTACCCTTTTTTATCTGCATATCCATTTACTCAAGCAGATGGATCGTTTAGTATAATGAGTAGTACCTTTAATTGATTTGTTTACACATAGGAAGGAAGAAAGAGTTTATGTTTCGTGGAAATAAACCAGTATTAATTTTGCCAGCTATTTTAGCGGTTGTCATGCTGTTTGGAGGATATCAGTTTCTCCAAGGATCTGAAGCCATCACGAATGAAGAATTGCAAGATGTTATTGAATTGGAATTGGAGACAACAAAGACAGAGCAAGGGGTAGAAATAGCAGCGAATTGGGATTGGACTGTTATGCCTGCTGAAGGTTTATACGGAGAAGATTATATTGGAATTGTCATTATGGAGAGAGAGACGATGACACCACGTACTGATATTGAGGTAGAAAAAGCATTGCTTGAACTGTTGTATGCTGATCGAACTATTGAACAGTCGGAAGGAACCGTCGTAGAGAACGGGATTATTTTTCCTTTTTCAAATAAATTAGTAGAACATGAAAGTTATGGGAATGTAGGCCGTTTACGAGTAAATGTTACAGGAGAGGAAATAGAAAGTGAAGATGTAGTCTTAACCTTTCTTCATACGTGGACAGAGCATGCGCCGCTTGAAAAGACAGATGCATTATTGTCATCACCAACCTTCACAGGAGCAGCCAATGTTCCTCATTGGGGTTTGAGAATTAGTCAAAAGGAAGAGTAACATACAGAAGGAAGGTATGTGCGTGAAGATCAGAGGGCTCTCCTATCAAAATGGTGTTTTCTATATAGGGAAACAACATGTCGCATGCGCGTATCATGAGAATGGACAGTTAAAAAGTTGGCTTAAACCAGTAAATACAGCTACAATGGTCGTTATAATGAAGCAAATTGTTTGGGCTATGCCTTTATGGTTTAAAGCATTAACACTTTTTTATATAGGTTTGGTTTTTGTTCCAAAACTACTAGCCATTTGGTACCCTACAATTTGGGAAGGACTACCGTATTATTTTTTGTTTTATTACATGTTTGGTACTCATTTTCTATTTCCAAGGCAGCTTAGAAAATATCATGGGGCCGAACATAAAGTATTTAGTGATAAGGGTGTAATTCGAAGGGCTCGAATATTCCAAATAGGAAGGGCTAGCATCACAAATCGTTATTGCTCAACAAATGTTGTTGTCATTTATTTTTTAAGTGTTTTACTCCTTTCAATGCTTCTAGCAGGAATGACTGGCAAAGTATTTTGGGCGATCGAGATTGCATCCTATAGTAGTCTCTTGTTAGTTCCTATCGTACAAAGAGTAATGGATATAAAAGGATTTGGAATGATAAAAAAGGTAGTTCTTTCGACTTCGTATTGGCTGCAAGTTCATGTGACAACAATGGAGCCAGAGCGTTCACATATGATAGCTTCGATTGAATCATATCGTAAGCTTGCAGCACAAGAATTTCCTGAGAGATTAACTGTTATACGTCCAAAACGAAAGAAGGAGGAAAGGCATATGGCAATTGTTGATGTAACCGTAATTCCAATTGGAACAGAAACTCCAAGTGTAAGCAAGTACGTTGCGGAAATACAGGAGTTATTACATTCATACGAAGGCAAAATAACGTACCAACTAACACCGATGAGTACGTTAATTGAAGGAGAACTTCCTGTTTTATTTGATGTCATTCAAGCGATACACGAAGTACCATTTAAACATGGTTTACAGAGAGTAGCAACGAATATCCGAATTGATGACCGTCGTGATAAGGAGTCAACCATGGCTAGGAAGGTGGCAGCGGTCCAAGCTCACTTGAGTCAAACTGAGACAGAAATAGAACCTGTACATCATAAAGAATAAGAAATTAACCATTACAACTGTAAAAGAAGCGACTGAAATTGGGATGATCACCATTTTCAGTCGCTTCTTTTTTTCGTTAACTTAATGATTTAGTCATGGTCACATGAGGGATACCAGCGTCTAGGAATTCTCCTGAAATCGTCTCATAGCCTAGTTTACAGTAGAATTCTTGTGCTTGAATTTGTGCATTTAGCTTTGCTTTGCCAATCCCATTTAATTGAGCGGTTTCCTCAATCTTTTTCATTAGTTCCCGTCCTGCTCCAGTACCACGAGCATCTTTGGCGATACATATTCGTTCAACTTTACCGTAGCCATCAACAAACCTAAGCCGACCGGCACCAATTGGTTTGTTAGAATCACTATATACAACAAAGTGAATTGCTTCTTCTTCATGTTGGTCAATTTCTTCTTCTATTGGTACTTTTTGTTCGTCTACAAACACCTCTGTGCGAATGTTATATGCATCTTCTAGCTGATCTTTTGTTGTAACTTTAACGACTTCCATTATTAATTTATACTTCCTTTCCAAGATGGAATGTTTCATATACGGTCCATGAACCATTTTCTAATTGATAAAGCAACTGCATTCGATTAATCGTTTCCTGATGTTCAATTTTTTTCATTTTTAATTGCCCAACAATATCGGAGTGCTCCTGACTTGAGAGGTCTTGCCCGATAGTTACGTGAGGGATGAATCCATATTTCTCATTTGAAGAAAAGGGATTCTCATGTAAAGCTTTATACAAGGATGATAACGATTCATGTTCACGAATCTTAAAGAAGATTGTATTCGACTGCGGGTAAAAGGTATCTACTTTATATATATCAATAAAAGCAGGTTCTGCATTATTGGCAATTTCTCTTAAAGTAGAGACGATTAAAGAAAGCTCTTCTTCCTGCACCTCAAATGTTTCTTTTAAAGTGATATGTGGCGGGATTAGTGAATAATGACTGTCATAGCGCATGCGATAAGAGTTAGCATGATCTTGAAGCTCTTTAGATGGAAACAAAGCAATTCCATAATTCATAATTACATCCTCCTTCTGTGATCGTTTGTTATGATAATAACGTGGTTAACCCTCTTGGTAAATCTTTTTGCCAATATGTCCATGTATGATCCCCATCAAATTCTTCATAAGTATAGGCAAATGGCTTCTCTCTTAACATAGCTTGTAACTGCCGATTTGGAGTTAGGAAATCTAGCGTTTGTCCATCCGTTGTTTTTACAGCTGTCTCTTTCAATCCAATCACATGATAAATCGCAATGTTCTCTATCTTGTTATAAGTAGATACGTTATGCATAACTAACTCGTTAACATACGGAGAGTGCATCATTACTTGACCGAATAGGCTAGGGTATTTTAAAGATGTTAAAAGAGATACTGTTGCAGCAAGAGAATCTCCAGCTAACGTTCGAGATGAGGCAAGTTGATGAGTAGGATACGTTTTATCAAGGAATGGTATCACCTCATTTGCTAAAAAACGTATATAAGATTCAACTTTTTCTCCATTCGGATGGTAGCGTTTTCTCCGTTCGCTTACTGATGGATAAGGAATCCCAACAATAATCGTTTCCCTTATTTCACCTTCGTTTATTAAATGTTCAATTTGTCTTGGGAGTCGCCCAAGCTGAAAATAGTCGTTGCCATCTTGACATATTAGTACATCATATGTTTGTAATGGTGTAAAGTTAGGTGGAGTATAAATGAGTAATGATATTTCCTCCTGCAACTCTTCGCTTTTAATGCTTGTTTCTGTTATGTTGCCTTCTAAAGATCTTCTGCTCAAATGACTCAACTCCTCTTCCTGAGAATTCCTTTTTTTATTTTACCTAATGATAGGTCAGAATGCTATGCTAAGGGATTCAGTAATAGTTGGGTTCATTAATGGAGATAATATTAAGGAGCATTCACCTAAAAAATGTTAAAGATAATAAAAACTTACAGTTCGAACAAATTGTATAGTTCTTTAATATTTTGTACTATATAGAAAAGTTGAGAAAGGTATGAGTAAGAATGTCCAAGATTCCAAGATGGATTTACTATAAACAAGTATTCCGATCTAAATTTCAAGCTGGTTGTGTGAAAGCAAAAATTGAAGACAATTGGATGAATGGCTATGAAATCGGCCCACTTGTAGAAATAAAGAAATTGCGAACAGACAAATATGTAGTCCGATATACGTACGACGAAATAGTGTAAATAATTTAAGAGGATCATTTTTAGGAATATGAATTTAGGGAGGTTTGTAGTAAATAAGTAAGAGAGGTTGTGTTAATATCAAGTTTCAGCCCACTAGGTCAGACAAGATATGTGTACTCAAATGAAAAGATATACTTACCTTATGGTTGGGACAGATCCTATGAGACAACCTCTCTCGTTATTTATTTAAATAAGTTTTGATACAAGCCGTATCCTTCTTTTTCTAATTTAGATTTTGGAATAAAACGTAATGCTGCTGAATTTATGCAGTAGCGTAGTCCATTTGGACCTGGACCATCATTAAAGACATGTCCGAGATGTGAATCTGCTTCTTTACTACGGACTTCTGTTCGAATCATCCCATGACTATAATCTTCTTTTTCAATTATTTCTTCATCAACGATTGGTTTGGTAAAGCTAGGCCAACCACACCCAGCATCATATTTATCTAAAGAACAAAATAGAGGTTTACCTGATACAATATCGACATATATACCGTCTTCTTCGTGATTGTAAAATTCATTTCGGAAAGGCGGCTCTGTCCCATTCTCTTGCGTGACAGCATATTGCATCGGTGTTAGGCGTTTTTTTAATTGTTCTTTTGTTTCTTTACTCATCATTTTGCCCCCAATGTAAATTAATAAATGATTCCCTACCCGATCCTTTACGATATCTTGCATAGTGAAGTGGGTTTTTCTTGTAGTAATCTTGGTGATATTCCTCAGCAGGATAAAACGATTTTGCTGGTAATATTTGTGTTGCAATTGAAGTGGGGAATTTTCGACTTTTTTCTAATAACTTCTTTGATTCTTCCGCAAGTTTTCTTTGTTCGTCTGAGTGGTAAAAAATCGCTGTTCGATAAGAATCTCCGCGGTCAAAAAACTGTCCTCCAGGATCAGTTGGGTCAATCTGCAGCCAAAAAATTTCCAATAACTTCTCATATGTGAAAACAGTCGGATCATATACAATTTGGACTGCTTCAAAGTGCCCCGTAGTTTCAGAGCAAACTTCCTCGTATGTAGGGTGTTCAGTATAACCTCCCGTATAACCTGAAATAACTGATTCTATTCCTTCATACTGATCAAAAGGTTTTACCATACACCAAAAACAGCCGCCAGCGAACGTTGCTTTTTCAGTCATGTGCTCCAACTAATTCCCCTCCTTTATTATTATTATAGCAACTAATTAGACCGTAAGAAAATAATTAGAGTTTATGTTTGGGGGTTAACTCTAACAGTTTTTAATACGATTGCCCTTATGATTAACCCAATAACATATCCACCTAAATGAAAGAGGATAGGGAGCCAAATAACGCCAGCGATCTTTCCGAAAATTTCCATTGTAGAGGAGAAGACAACACCAATTGTTCCGGCATAAGCAGAAACTACAAACGGGATAAAGGCATAACGTATATGTACCCCACCAGCATCGCGGTATGCATCATACATTGAAAATAAATATAAACAAGGATAGAACATAATCCATTGATAATTAACAGAGGCATTAGCAGCTTCTCCTAATCCGTGAAAACTGGGGATGATTGCTAAATTTAATCTTGCTTGAACGTTAACGATAAACTCTAATATGACAAATAAAAATCCTTTTGCATATTTTTGGTTAAGGAATTGACCAAATCCAGGAAAGGCAATACTCCAGAATATAATCTCCGATCTTTTTTCTTTATCCATTAGCAACGACCCCTCTACTATGACGATTCTTGCTATAGCAAGTAAAAGTAAACACGTTAAGGAAGCATAAACCTTGTATAAGTTAAATGTAATATTTTTTTAGTATATCTATAGAAAAACATTCTAACCGGCAAATTGGATTTACAATTATTGGTTATTGCTTTAAAAACATAAAGAATAGTATATGTGAATATAACAAAGAGTAATTAAAAAACAGGTTTAACGTGTTATGTAATTTGGGTAATATATTTTGTTAGCTATATACTTGAAATTTTGGAGTTTTTGTATAGGAGGTTACTATGGATCAAGTTAATGAAACGAAAAGAGTAGGTATTGTTCTTATCATATCAGCTATATTAGTCGGATTATTTGTTCTGTGGGGAGCGTTATCACCAAGTTCACTCGACCGAGCGGCGGGCCAAGGTCTCAGTTGGATGCTAGATAATTTTGGTTGGTTCTATATGTTAGTCACTGCCTTTTTTGTTTTATTTGTTATTGTTTTAGCCATCAGTCCACTTGGGAGTATGCGGTTAGGAAAACCAGGTGAGAAGCCGCAGTATTCATGGTACTCGTGGATAGGAATGCTTTTTGCCGCGGGGATTGGTGTAGGGTTTGTCTTTTGGGGGGTAGCAGAACCAGTTCTTTACTACTTTGATACACCTAGTGGATTTACACCTGAAACTCCAGAGGCTGCAGTTGCTGGACTAAGATATGCAGTTTTTCACTGGGCCCTGCATCCGTGGGCAATCTTTTCTATTGTTGGATTAACATTAGCATATGTTCAGTTTCGAAAAGATCGTCCTGCATTAATTAGTTCTGCCTTTTATCCAATTATTGGTGAAAGAGTTCATGGGTGGTTAGGAAAGTCGATTGATATATTAGCTGTCATTGCAACTTGTACAGGTGTTGCTACAACATTTGGTTTAAGTGCCCTGCAAATCACGGGGGGGCTTTCCTATATTTCTCCTGTGCCAAATACGGTGGCAACTCAAGTTATAATTATTGCTATTGTTACGTTTCTTTTTATGTTTTCTGCGGCCAAAGGAGTAGATAAAGGGATTAAAAGGTTAAGTAATATTAACTTAGCTGTTGCGGCTATCCTATTGCTTTTTGTCATCATAGTCGGGCCAACGTTATTTATTGCAGAGAGCTTTGTGACAACATTAGGTGGTTACATTACAAATGTTGCCTCAATGAGTTTAACAATGACCCCTTTTATTGAAAGTGCGTGGCTTGGAACGAATACAATCTTCTTTTGGGCGTGGCATATTGCTTGGGCTCCATTTATGGGGATTTTTATCGCTCGAATTTCCCGTGGCCGTACAATCCGTGAATTCATGGCAGGTGTACTAGTTGTACCATCTATTTTAGCCATTATTTGGTTTACGGCTTTCGGTGGAACGGCATTAAGTTTAGAAATTGCTGGTGCCGCTCCGATTGGGGAACTTGTAATGAATAATGTGGAATTAGCACTTTTTGCTACACTTGGTGAATTGCCTTTAAGCACAATCACAAGCTTCATCGCAGTAATTCTTATTCTTATATTTTTTATAACATCTGCTGATTCGGCTTCGTATGTTTTGGGAGCCATGACCTCTCATGGGAGTTTAAATCCTAGTCTATTTTCCAAAATGCTTTGGGGAGTCTTAATTGCAGGGACAGCTGCCGTACTCTTAATCAGTGGTGGGGGTGGCCTAAGCGCATTGCAAACAGCATCAATTATTGCAGCACTTCCTTTTGCTATCATTATGACAATAATGATCATCTCGGTACTAATCATGCTAGGAAGAGATTATAAACTGGAAGGCAGAAAGCGTCGTAAGAAAAACAGAAAAGAAATAAAAGAAGAAATTCGTGAAGAAATGTATGAGGAAATGAAAGAAGAGGTTATGGAAGAAATGAAGGAAGAGATGTACGAGGAAATAAAAGATGAAGTTATCGAAGAAATGAAAGAAGAAATGTTAGATGGGATGAAAGAAGAGATAAAAGAAGATCTAAAAGAAGAGTTAGATATTGAACAAGATAACAAGAAATAAATAGAAGAAATAAAATAGAAGAAATAAAAATGAGGTGTTGTTCAAAAGGTTATACTTTTTGGATAACACCTTTTTTAAAATTTAAATCCCATCAGTACTGTGATCAATTCTAAATGAACTCCGCTACAGTCTAACACGTTGTATCCGCTTGTATCATATTCTAATAATGCCATTCGGCTATAAACGAAAGAAAGAGAGGAGCATCATAATGAGCAATTATCAGCAAGAGCTTATGGATATAATGGTGAAAAAAGTTCTGAGCAAGCATAATGTGAAACCAGTATCTGATTTATCAGATGAGGAAAAAGAGAAAGTAAAGAAAGTTGTTGGGGAAATTCAATCAGAAGTAGAGAAGTTTCTTGAGAATCAATACAAAAGTGTAAGTGAAGAGGACTTTGAGGATAATACTACGCCACAAAACGTAGAGGAAAAAACTCAACCGAATCCAGTCATTGAAGAGTCGTTGAAAAAGATGATAAAAACCAACAATGACTTATCGAAAGTTAAAACTTTTTTTAATAAGCATTAAAGAGAAAAGGAGGGTTTAAGTCGATATGATTTTAGACTCTCCTTCTTAATTATTTCACCCAACAAAAATAGGCGCTTTTATTGAGACAAATAACCAAGCAAATTTTGTTAGAAGGCAATAGTGTAAATTAGAGAAGGGAAGGAGGAAGTAAGTATGAGTCAAGATGTAAGCCAAGTTGCTGGTCAAGTAGAAAAGACTTTTCAACAATCCGAGGAGTATATTCTGATTAGTAATTCTTGTGATATTACAGTCAGTTCAACAGATACGAAAGCAGCTGTTTCGTTACAAGCTTCACTTCAAGCAGCAATCGCTTTAATTGTCAGCATATCTGTAGCAAGTAGTGAGGATGCAGAGAGCATCACTCAAGAATTAATTCAAAGCACTAAGACAAAACAAATGACATTCCAGAAAACAGTCGTTGAAAACTCCAAAAATGTAAATGTAACAACTACAGATACGCAAATAGGGGTTAACATTCAATTGTTGTTACAAATTCTCCTCGCGTTACTTGTAAATTTAGATGTTCTTTAGAGGGGCAGCATAGCCAGAGACTACTGGGAACAATTAAGTATAAAAAGGGTGGCTGTTATGAAAAAAATTATAATAGCCACCCTTATCTTTAAGAAAATTTGAAATTAGACAGATAAACCAAGGCAAATGACCAAGCAAAATCAAGATAAAGACATAGTGTAAATTAGAAAAGGAAAGGAGGAATTGAAAATGAATCAAGATGTATACTATTCATCAAAAAAAGAAGACACACCAAGGTGGTCTGCACTTGACTCGGAAGCTTGTCATCCAATGGATGATTCCGATGTTAAACAAAGTGCTGGTCAAGTAGATAAAACATTCCAACAGTCTGAGGAGTATATTATCATTAAAGATTCTTGTGATGTAAATGTGAGTTCAACAGATACGAAAGCTGCAGTTTCATTACAAGCTTCATTGCAAGCAGCAATTGCGTTAGTTATTAGTATCTCTATAGCTAGCAGTGAACAAGCTGAACAAATCACACAAGAGTTGTTACAAAGTACAAAAACAAAGCAAATTACGTTCCAGAAAACAGTAATTGAAAACTCAAGAAATGTTGATGTCACAACAACAGATACGCAAATTGGTGTGAACATTCAATTATTGTTACAAATTCTCCTCGCGTTACTTGTTAACCTTGATGTTCTTTAATAGAACGATAACGTTTTGTAGAGGGCAGGGAAGTACCTGCCTTCTTTCGTTATGAGTAACCTTTAGTTGATTTTTTTCTTTAACAATCTAATATATTAGTTGTATTTCTCATTCAAATGAAGCAAGAAAACTGTGGAAAAAAACAGGATTTATAGGGATAACGGCGAATCTTATCGAGAGGAATAGTTTGCCTAAGTTAGGAGAATGGAATATGAATGGTTCAATTGTTTCTTCGTGTTTAGAGGCGTCGCTGCAAGGACAAGCCATTGTGAACGAGAGAGGAGAATTTCTGTTCGTTAATACAGCATTTTGCGAGCAGTTTGGTTATACAAAAGAGGAAATTCAGTTATTAACTATAGAGTCTTTTTTTATTTATGAAGACAATCTAGAGCGACAAAATATAAAAGAACCATTGTTGAAAAAGGGACGAAAGAACTTTCAAATTGAAAAGTTAATAATACATGGAAAAGGATACCTTCAAACGACAGTATTTACAGTTACAGATGTTTCTATAGAAGGTGATGTCTGTTTCCATTTGCAACTAGATCGATTAATGGTAATTGGAAAAGAAAGGGAAAGTTCGTTGCTCAAAACAAGCCTGCGAAATCGTGATGAAGTTCGTTTACCGAAGAAAATTCTCGATGGAATAAAAGATGCCATTATTACGATTAGACTTGATGGACAATTTCTCTACGTTAACGAAGAAGCTGAACGAATGCTAGACATGGGGTGGAAAGAATTACAAAAAAGTGATTTTTGGGCAAGTATTAAACAAGACAAGAAAGAAACGTTAGTAAAGAAATTTTATCAATTGCTTGTTGGTGAGGAATACACACAAGTTGAATATTTTCATGAAAAACAAGAACAATGGTTTGATGTAAGAGCGTATCGTTCGGATGAACAAGTAACGATGTATTTTATTAATATTACAGAACGTAAAAAAATGGAAAAAGAACTTCGGATAAAAGAAGAGAACTATCGAAGCTTGGTGGAAAATACACCGGAAACGATTATGGTACATGATGGAGTGAAACTTATTTATGTGAATCCAGCAGGGGAGAAGCTCTTTAACTTTATTCATCCTCAGAAATTAATTGGTTTAAAATTTAATAACCTTTTATCTAAGCACGATCGAGCAAGAGCGAGAGAGGACAGTCGCCTATTACTTCTAGGGAAAATATCAGTTGCCAATACAATTTATTGTTTTCAGCTGGAACAAGGAAAGACTATTGAAGTAGAAGCAACGACAACGGTCATTAGATTTCGCGGGAAGCCTGCGTTTCGAACGATATTAAAGGATATTTCAGAAAGAAAAAAAGTCGATGATATTATTAGAAAATCGGATAAATTATCAGTTGTTGCACAACTTGCTGCGGGAGTCGCCCATGAAATAAGGAACCCATTAACAACGGTGAAAGGTTTCTTGCAACTGTTTCAAAAAGAAAAGCAATACAACTCGTTTTATATAAATTTGGTTATGGAAGAGTTAGAGCGAGTAGAAGCAATCATTTATGAGTACCTTACTTTAGCTAAGCCTAATTTTGACAATCACTTTGAAAAATTGGATATTTTAAACCTTGTCAATCAAATTTTAACTTTAACAAAAACACAATCGAATATGAATAATGTCACTTTAGAGCTTGAATATGAACAAGTTCCATTTATTATTGGGTTGGAAAAACAGTTAAAGCAAGTGTTTATTAATTTAATTAGAAATTCTATAGAAGCAGTTGCCGATAATGGGACAATTACAATCCGTATACTAAATCACCCTGATAATCAAATATGCATACAGGTCGAAGATAATGGATGTGGAATACCTAAAGAACGAATCGAGCGTTTAGGTGAGCCATTTTATTCGACAAAGGAAAAGGGAACAGGATTAGGTTTGATGGTTTGTTACAAGATCATTGAGCATCATAATGGAGTGTTAAATATTTATAGTGAAGAAGGAAAAGGGACGAAAATGGAAATTATCTTGCCTGCCCAAATAGAAAGTAAAAAAACCGAAATGTTACCTCTGTAGCATTCGGTTTTTTTACAACAATAAACTATGATAGAAAATCTAAATTATTTCACTTCTTTAGCAAATTTTTTTAATTCATTCAATAAAGACGTCCTTTGCTCCTCATCTATTTCGAATGCTATTCCGTATTCATAGGAGCAAGTCGATAAGGCATTTCAATCGCGCTCTTTCTTATGCGTTTTTCTTATTGTAAGTATACTGAATTTCGAAGAGGAAGACATAGGTAATTTAGATTTATGTAAAGACTCTGAAATTCTAAAAAAATAAGAACATAGATTGGGAGAATATCAAATAAGTTTGTGAAAATTTGTAAAAAAAGGTAATGTACTTCTAACGGCAGGGGTAGTTTAGTATGATGGGAACAGTTGGAAGCGCATCATAATTCCAACTCAACGACAAAGGAGGAATTTGCGATGAGCAAGAAACTACTTTATACGGTATTAGCAGGGGCACTTTCTATTAGTGTGTTAGCAGCTTGTGGAGAGCCAGTGGATGAGAATACACCAGTGGATGATCCAGCAACAATTGATGAGCCTGCAGAAGATGATGCTGAAGCTTCAGAATAAACTTATTGAATAACATGAAAACTTTTACTAAGAGCGACCAGGAAGCTGGTCGCTCTTTAGGTTGGAACGAACAATCGATAAAATATTGAGGAAAAGCAAATTATATAGGTAAGTAATTTGCCTTAAATAATTTAAAACAAATGAATTTTCTGGCAATAACACTGTTGGTGATTTTGGGAAAAAAGTTATTTTCAAGTACTTAAGTATGTGTTAATATGCATTTACGAGAATAAATATTATATTAATAAAAGATACAGGGGGTTATTTTACTATGAAAAAAAGTTGGTGGATGTTAGGAGTGTCAGCCATTTTGTCTGTTGGATTACTAGTTGGTTGTGGCGGCGATGATGCGGATCAATTAGTGAGCTTTGAGATTCCAACTGAAGGAGAGTTAGGGTCTGCTATTGCTTTTCCAAAAGGCAGTGAGCTTGTTGAACCGTTCAATCAAACGTTAAATGAGTTAATTGAAAGTGAAGAGATGGATGAACTAGTATTAAAATGGTTTGCTGGTGAAGTTGAAGAAACGGATGCAGCTACAGAAGAAACTGAGCCGACAGATGCAGAAACTACATTAGTCATGGGAACATCAGCTGATTATCCTCCATACGAATCTGTTGACCTTGCGACAGGAGAAATTATCGGTTTTGATATTGATATAGCCAAGTACATCACTGAAGAATTAGGCTATGGTTTACAAATTGAAGATATGGATTTTAATGCGTTAATTCCTGCAATGGAATCAGGGCGAGTTGATTTTGTTCTAGCTGGTATGACACCTACAGAAGAACGTAAAGAAAATGTGGATTTTTCTGATGTCTATTATGAGGCAACAAACCTTATCGTTTCAAAAGAAAGTGCTAATCTTTCGTCCCTTGAAGATTTAGAGGGATTAAAAGTCGGAGTTCAATTGGGTTCAATTCAAGAGGAAGAAGCAGATGAACTAGCTGAAGAATATGGATTTGAAGTAGTGAAATTAAATCGTATTCCTGAAATTATGCAAGAGTTACAAGCTGGACGTATCGATGCTGTCCTAATGGAGGATACTGTTGCTGAAGGTCATTTAGCACAGTAACAATAAAAGTCTATGAAATCACACCCGCGCGCAAACTTTGCCGCGGGATGTGTTGTGTTATTACAAGAATGTTAATAGGAAGGATAATTGGGCATGAATTTGGATTTTAGCCAAATCGTGCCCCATATCCCTTTTTTACTACAAGGGATCGGGGTCACGTTACAATTTGTATCAGCAGCACTAGTATTAGGTCTCGTGTTAGGAATCATTTTGTCCATTTTTAAAATTGGTCGATTCCGAGTGCTCCGTTGGTTTGCAGATGCTTACACGTCAGTATTCCGTGGAACACCATTGATTTTACAATTATCAATTATTTATTTTGGAATCCCGCAATTCGGGATGGATATTTCAGCGTATGTAGCTGGAGTACTAGCTTTTGGATTAAACTCAGCAGCCTATGTTTCTGAAATTATTCGTGCAGGTATTCAAGCAGTAGACAAGGGCCAAAAGGAAGCTGCTGAAGCACTAGGTATTCCTTATCGTCCTACGATGTTAAGAATTATTTTACCTCAAGCTTTCCGTAATATATTGCCTGCGCTTTTCAATGAATTTATTAACTTAACAAAAGAGTCAGCAATTGTGTCAATCATTGGTGTTATGGATCTCATGCGCCGTGCTCAAGTATTAAACGCACAAATTTATCGATATTTTGAGGCACTGCTATTTGTTGGTTTGATTTACTATTTACTTGTTATGGTATTGACCATCATAGGTCGACTTATTGAAAGGAGATTGCAGCGCAGTGATTAAAGTAAACGATTTGTATAAATCCTTTGGAAAAGTCGAAGTTTTAAAAGGTATCACTACAGATATTAAAAAGGGAGATGTTGTCGCAATAATTGGACCTTCTGGTTCAGGAAAGTCAACGTTTCTTAGATGTATGAATTTACTTGAGCATCCCACATCAGGTAAGATTTACGTTGGTGGTGAGGAATTAACGAATCCAAAAACCAATGTCTTGCGTGTTAGACAACAGATTGGTATGGTATTTCAACATTTTCATTTGTTTCCACATATGACCGTCTTAGGTAACTTAACATATGCTCCGATGACTGTAAAAGGTCTATCTAAGCAGGAAGCAACTGAAAGAGCAGAAACGTTACTTAACAAAGTAGGGTTATTAAATAAGCGTGATGAATACCCAAGTCGCCTCTCAGGTGGGCAAAAACAAAGGGTAGCTATCGCACGTGCATTGGCAATGGAGCCGGAAGTTATGTTGTTTGATGAACCAACATCTGCTTTGGATCCAGAAATGGTTAAAGAAGTACTAGAAGTAATGAAAGATTTAGCGACGTCTGGTATGACAATGGCGATTGTTACTCATGAGATGGGTTTTGCTAAGGAAGTAGCTGACCGTGTTCTTTTCTTAGATCAAGGCATTTTAATGGAAGATGCTCCTCCAAGTGAATTTTTCAATGCTCCGCGGTCTGATCGAGCTAGAGAGTTTTTGGAGAAAGTTTTATAGGCGAAGGAGTTTGTCACAAACCAGGTAAGAGAGGTGGCAATGGCTTCGTTCGCAATAGCTATGAGAGAAGAGAATCACTCCGCCCATAGCTTTTAAAAAATGTAGCAACTTCGCTTATTGCTTGGGGGCTATCCTAAATGGTCAAAATCAGACCTTTTCGGATAGCTCCTTCTTTCTTTTTAAGAAGGACAACTTATATTTGTACAAAAATATGGTAAGATTACGTAAAATAAGTTTTACATAAGAGAGGGAGCTCATGTCATTTAGAATTGGCTATCGGACATTAAAAACAGCAGTAGGAGCTGGACTTGCTGTAGCAATTGCTCAGGGACTTAATTTGGATTTTTATGGATCAGCTGCCATTATAACGATTCTATGCATTTCTGTAACGAGGAGAGATTCGCTTAAGGTTTCTTGGGCTCGTGTTGTTTCATGCATTATCGGAATGATGATCAGCGGAGTGTTGTTTGAGGTAATTGGCTATCAACCATGGACACTAGCCTTAATCATGATTCTATTCATTCCAATTGTTGTAAAGTTGAAAATGAATGAAGGAATTGCTACTAGCTCGGTCATTATTCTACATCTTTACACAGTTGGTAATATGTCTTTAGCTCTTATATTTAATGAACTGTTGATTATTATTATTGGAGTGGGAATTGCCTTGTTAATGAACCTTTATATGCCAAATAGTGATCAAGCGTTAAGAATGTATCATAAAGAAATAGAAGAGCACTTCAAGACCATTCTTCATGAATTATCAGTTTATTTACGATATGGGGAAAGTGAATGGGATGGAAAGGAAATTCCAGAGACGGTGGATCTATTACAACAAGCAAAGAATCTTGCATTGAAAAATATTCATAATCACATTCTGCGGTATGATGATCAATACTATTATTACTTTAAGATGCGTGAGAAGCAATTCGAAATCTTAGAACGATTAATGCCATATGTATCGCAAATTCATAAAACAGTTTCTCAAAGTGAGACGGTAGCTGATTTTATGGAGGAGCTTAGTAATTCCGTGAGCCCTGCAAATAGAGTTCCTTATTTCTTGGAAAGGATCCGTTCGATGAGAGCTGGATTTGAAGAGATGCCACTTCCGAAGACGAGAGAGGAATTTGAAGTTAGGTCTTCACTTGTTTATATCTTGCATGAGCTTGAGGAATACTTGCATATAAAGGATCGATTATGGAATCAAGCGGATAAAAAGAAACTGTAGAGAGAAACTAATCAAAAAGATGATTGTTTAAGCATCCTTTGCTTAAAGTAAAGGGAGGATTCTAATGAAACTCTCACTTCTTTCAATGTTAGTTATCTTAATTGCTTCCCCTATTTGGCCAATTGGAGATAACCCAATGGTTGGAGACCCATTTCTTATTGTAAATGTTAAAAAGAACGAACTTGCCTATGTTAATGAGGGTGAAATCAAAGAGGTGTATAAAGTGGCAACTGGTAAATCGGGTGATGAAACGCCTCTTGGAACATTTACAATTATTGTGAAGGCAAAAGACCCTTATTATCGAAAGAAAGATATACCAGGTGGTGATCCAACCAACCCTCTTGGTTCAAGGTGGATTGGTTTTAATGCAAATGATACAGACGGAAGAACGTTCGGTATTCATGGAACGAATCGTCCTGGCTCCATTGGTTATTCTGTGACGGCAGGGTGTATTCGGTTACCTAACACCATTGTCGAAGAGCTATTTGAAGAGATCCCGATTGGAACAACAATCTATATAACGGATACAGAAGATCCGTTTATAGAAATAGCGAAAAAGTTTGGAGCCATAAAGGAAAACACCTGGTAGAAGATACCAGGTGTTTTCCTTTCACATATAATGAGCTTGCTTTGTAGTTTGTTTAGAAAAAAGATACACCCATTAAAAGGGTACCAAGAACCATTGTTACAATCATTAAATAGATAATAGCTTTTTGAAATTTACGTGGCATGTGAAACCCTCCTCTTCAATACCTTTTTCTATTTTATCTTCTTATACGATTTTGGACAAGTGGAATCTAGAAATACCAGATAAAAGAAGGAATCTAGAGTTGTATAAAGAATAAATTTTAAAGAATGTGAGGAGCTGATACGATTGACAGTAAGTAGGCCAGAGAAAATTGATCATATTGGAATCGCTGTTCGTTCAATTGAGGTAGTACTGCCATTTTATCAGGATCATTTACAATTACCATTACTTGGGATAGAAGAAGTTGCGTCTCAAAATGTAAAAGTTGCTTTTTTAGCTATTGGTCAATCGAAAATTGAATTACTTGAACCTTTATCTTCAGATAGTCCAATTGCCAAATTTATCGAAAAACGTGGAGAGGGCATTCATCATGTTGCTCTTGGTGTGACTGATATTAGTGGACGAATAGAAGAAATTAAGAATAATGGTATTAACATGATCCATGATGTACCGATTGACGGTGCCGGCGGAGCAAAAGTGGCCTTCCTGCATCCGAAATCAACTCATGGCGTGTTATATGAATTTTGTGAGAAAAGTAAGTAAGTTAGTTGTTTTTGCTAGGAACTTGCGCTTTATGATCGAGAACGGTAACATTTAATTTAGGTCGTAAATAGGTGCAGCCTTTTTAACGATGATTATAAGCGAGCAAGTAGGTGGATTGAGCCTACAATTGACAAACGCTCATACATAGAATGAATTTGGAGGAACATACATATGGTAAATGAACAACGTTTAGTAGATGAGTTTCTGGAACTTGTGCAAATTGACTCTGAGACAAAGCATGAGGACATCATAGCCCCTATACTTAAAAAGAAATTTGAAGACTTAGGCATGACTGTAGTAGAAGATGATGCAGCTAGTAAAACAGAGCATGCAGCGGGAAATTTAATCTGTACTCTTGAAGGAACAAAAGAAGGGGTAGATACGATTTACTTCACTTCACATATGGATACTGTTGTCCCTGGAAAAGGAGTCAAACCCTCGATTCAAGACGGCTATGTCGTGACAGATGGAACAACAATTTTAGGTGCGGATGATAAAGCTGGTATTGCAGCTATGCTTGAGGCTGTTCGTGTTTTAAAAGAGGGAAGGTTAGAGCATGGTACGATCCAATTTATTATTACAGTTGGCGAAGAATCGGGCTTGAACGGAGCCAAAGTTCTCGATCCAGATCTGTTAAAAGCGAAATTTGGATTTGCTTTAGATAGTGATGGACCTGTTGGAAATATTATTGTTGCTGCTCCAACTCAAGCAAAGGTGAAGGCAACGGTTCTCGGTAAAACTGCTCATGCAGGTGTGGCTCCGGAGAAGGGTATTTCCGCCATCACTGTCGCTGCAAAAGCAATTTCTAAAATGCCTCTTGGACGTATTGATGAAGAGACGACTGCAAACATTGGACGTTTTGAAGGTGGGACACAAACGAATATTGTGTGTGATCACGTAGCGATTTTGGCGGAAGCGCGATCTTTAATTGCTGAGAAAATGGAAGCACAAGTAGCAAAGATGAAAGAGGCCTTTGAATCTACAGCTAAAGAGATGGGGACATCAGCTGAGGTAGAAGTTGAAATTATGTATCCAGGATTTAAGTTAGGTGATGGTGATGAAGTTGTAGAGGTAGCAAAGAAGGCAATGTCACAAATTGGCCGTACCCCAGAGCTACTTCAAAGTGGGGGAGGCAGTGATGCGAACATTTTTGCTGGACATGGTGTACCAACTGTAAATTTAGCGGTAGGCTATGAGGAAATTCATACAAAAAATGAACGCATGCCGATTTCTGAACTTGTTAAGCTTTCAGAAGCAGTAGTGGCAGTTGTTAAAGAAGTATCAATAAAATAAAAATAATTAAGAAAAGAGCAATCTTAAAATGGATTGCTCTTTTCTTAATTATTACATTTAAAAAGTTTCTTTGTTAACACCTTAACGTACTACGGTTTGTACTGCAACTGACTTCTTTGGAAAAACGAACGCATTTTCGTATAATAAGAGTAAGGAGGTCTGTAGGATGAATCGTGCACGTTTGATATTTCATTTAGATATGAATAGTTTTTTTGCTTCGGTCGAAATAGCTCATGACCGCTCTTTAGTAGGGAAACCGGTTGCGATTGCAGGAAATCCGGAAGAACGTCGAGGGATTATTGTAACAAGCAGTTATGAAGCAAGAGCTAAAGGGGTAAAAACAACGATGCCTATTTGGCAAGCAAAGAAACTATGCCCGAATCTAATCATCCTTAGACCTAATGGGGATCGGTATCGTGCCGCTTCGAAAGCTCTTTTTGAACTTCTTTTTACCTATACTCCTCTTGTCCAGCAAGTATCCATAGATGAAGGGTATCTTGATTTAACGTCTTATTTACATGAAGAAGATCCCGTAAAACTAGCTGAAAACATTCAGAAGCGTGTGTTACGTGAACTAAACCTCCCTTGTAGTATTGGAATTGCCCCAAATAAATTTCTAGCTAAGATGGCAAGTGACATGAAAAAACCAAATGGGATCACTATACTACGAAAGCGTGAAATAGAGCAGAAATTATGGCCACTACCAATAGAAGAAATGCACGGTATCGGGAAAAGAACAGTTGGTAAGTGGAGAAATATGGACATTTTCACTATAGGAGATTTAGCTGCTGCGGATGGAAAACTCCTTTTGAAAAAGTTCGGTGAGCGTGGATTAGAGTTAAAAGAAAGAGCAAATGGAAATGATAACAGGCCTGTTAACCCTCATGCTTATTCTGAATACAAATCAATTGGCCATTCAACTACACTACGTAAAGATACCAAAAACGACCAAATAATTAGAGCGACTTTAGAAGATCTTGCAAGGCGTGTTCATCTAAGATTACGAAAGAAAGACATGTTTGCAAGAGGAGTACAAATTACAATTCGCTATTACGATTGGAAAATGATTACAAGAAGCCATAAACTCCTAAACCCTATCCAATCTGAAGAAGAGCTATTCACTGAGGCAAAAGCACTTGTGGAGAAAGCTTGGAATGGCAATGCCATCCGTCTATTAGGGGTAAGTACCTATGATTTGCTTGAAAAAAAATATGCATATAAGCAGCTCGACTTATTTACTTACGCAGAGGAAATAAAAAAGGAAGAAATTAATGAGACAATTAACCAATTGCGAGAACGGTTTGGTGAAGGGATTGTCCAGAGAGGTTGGAAAAAAGAAGAAAAGCAATAACAGTAAAGAAATTCTCAGATGAAACCGATAATAAAAGTAGATTTATGATGAGGTCAGCGTTCAACACTCGGTGCAATACAAAATCGTCTTGAACACACAATCAACAATCTTCAAGTAACTCACGAGGCGAAGGTGTCGTTTCAAGAAGTAATGGGGAAACACCGCGACGGAAAAACGTATGAACGACTTTCGCAATTAATGAGTAAAATTGATGATCAGGGGAAAGTCCTTTCGGAAACGCGAACTGTTGATGAGTTAAGGAAATATAAGCAACTTGTTAAAGAATTCATGGAAGATGCTGTTCAGTTTGGATTGAGTTTAGAAGAGCGCCGGGGATTTAACAGAAGAGGACGAACGAAAATTTATAAAATAGTCCAAGAAGTTGATCGTAAGCTATTAGACTTAACAGATGCCGTATTACAAAAACAGAAAAAAGGATTAGATATCCTCAGGCTGTTGAGAAAGTCTTATCAATAGCCTTTTTTTGTAGCTATTAATCCGATTATTCAGGTGAATATAGTATAATATAGATAGAATAATCGTGAGG
>NZ_JAWRVK010000015.1:0-108031 GCF_036663575.1 Halalkalibacter flavus | reverse complement strand
CTCCTAACAGCCTTAAAACATTGGCAACGGCTCCGCTCATCGCTACGAGTTCATTCAAAAAGGAAGATCGCCTTTTTTTTGAATGGCTTTACTGTTCTTCAGCTCTATAAGGATATTCGCCATTGTACGTAACTGTGCGAACATGCTGCGATGGCTCCTCTCGTTGCACGCCTGTTAGGAGAAACCCACTCCTAACAGCCTTAAAACATTGGCAACGGCTCCGCTCATCGCTACGAGTTCATTCAAAAAGGAAGATCGCCTTTTTGAATGAACTCTATATAACCCTAGCTCTTATTCGACCGCCGATGAAATCCACTATGATAACCATAATCATAATGAGTACGATATCTAGAGCTACTGCTGTATAGTAGAAGCTTTGGAAATGATTAAAGAGCTGCTGACCGATTCCTCCCCCTCCGATGAAACCAAGGATGAGAGACGTCCGAATTGCTACTTCAAACCGATAAAAATATTGAGACAATACATTCGGCCATATTTGCGGCAAAATTGAAAATAAATGTCCAACCCACTTTGTAGCACCTACAGAACGCATCGCTTCTTGAGGTCCGGAATCTGCCGCTTCAATCAATTCAGAAATTAATTTCCCTAAAACACCGATATTATGCAAAATAATTGCTAATACAGCCGCAAATGGTCCAAGCCCAAAGGCTGAAACAAAGATTAGACCAAATACAATCTCCGGAATAGATCTTAGTGCACTTAAAGCACCACGGATAGTACTATACATCCCTACAGACCCACTCGTGTTTTTGGCAGCCAAAAAGCTAAGTGGCAAAGCTACAATCAGTGCTAAAAATGTTCCTAAAAAAGCAATAGCTAAAGTGACAAGACTGTGATACGCCATTCTCGGAAAAAGGGACCACTCAATCGGAAAAAAACGAGTGGTCACCATGTGATAAATATTTCCGATTTGCGTAAGCTTTCTCCATTCAAACCCTGTCATATCCATGCTCCACCAAAGAGCAACGATAATCAAGATAAGATATATGAGGTAGCGCCTACGAAACCAAACCATCGTAGTAGGCTCCTAATCTAATGAAAGCATTTCGAATTCACGAGCTGCTTCTAACACATCTGCATACTGACTGTCATCTGCTTCAACAAAGCGTGTCGCACCACCGAAAATTCGTAGGATTTCTTCATCAGCAATTTCATAAAAAGCTTCTTGTACTTTTGCAATTAATTCATCACTCATATCAGCTGGGACAACCCAAGGGTACTGATAAAGTTCTTCCGATTGCCAGATAACCTTAATGTCTTCACGCATTGTACCACCGTTTTGGTCATCCTCTTTCATTAATGCTTCTAAGATCGCACTGTCGACTGCCCCAGCATCAACCGTTTGATCTTGGACAAGAGTTGTTACGATATCATGGGATCCAGCAAATTGAATTTGCTTAAATTCATGATCGTCTTCACTTTCATAAAAACCAAGCTGACGTAGGTGAAGGCCCGGAATTAAGTGACCTGATGTGGAAGAGATACTTGCAAACGCAAAATCAACATCCGCACGTTTCTCCAACATATCATCTAGATCATCCCACTCACGATCGTTATGCGTAATAATGTATGAAAAGTAATAGGGACTTCCATCTACTTCCTGTGTAATGATCGCTTGCGCTCCGCTTTGCTCATGAGCAATTAAATATGTTAACGGACCTAAGAAAGCCAAGTCAATATGGTTATAATTAATCGCTTCAACAACAGCGTTATAATTCGGGTATTGTTCCACAACAACTTCTCTCCCTAGACGCTCTGTTAAATGAGCTTCTAAATTATCAAGTCCTGTTTGCATTTCTCCCATTGACTGTGAAGGGATTACAGCAATTTCAAACACACTATCGTCATTTTCAGTTGCTGGCGCCTCTTCTCCATGTTCATCAACCGTCGGAGATTGTACTACTTCATCAGGATCGTCTGCGGCTCCACATGCAGTTAAGGCAAGTGCCATCCCTAATGTCATCATCCATTTCTTCATCTTTTCTCCACCTTTTTAATTAATCTACTGAAGGAATTTACCATTTTAAAGTCGATCTTGTAAAGAAATAACCCTTACACATAAGCGTTTGCTAAACAATGCTCGTACACTTCTAAAAATCGACCCATCTCTTTTTCCAATGAATGCTGCTCTTTAATATACAAGATTGCATTTTTAATCATTCTTTTTTGCTTTCCTTCAGAAGTAAGCAATTCTTGTACTTTGAGGTTGAATTGTTCAGGCGACTCAAACAACACCCCTGTTTCTCCATCAGAAATGACACTTGCATTTCCTGAATTCAACCTTGCTATAACAGGCTTGCCTAAAGCCATCGCTTCAAGTACTGCAGAGGACTGCCCTTCTGAGATAGATGTATTTAGAACAAAATCACAAGATTGATAAATAGCTTTCATTTGTTCAAGCGGAACTTCTTTTATATAACGAAACCACACATGCCCTTTTTCAAATTCCAGTACTTTTTGATATACATCTTCATCTAGAACAGGACCAATAATTGTAAAGGTCAGTTCTGGCCAAGTATAACGCAACCTCTTTAACTCACCTGCTACATAGAGGACGTCCTTCACTGGCCGTAACCCTGCTGGCAGCAAAAACTTAGGATATCCAGAAAGAATATCAGGGGTTGATTCCTTCGTCCCATCCTTTGGAAAATCTACACTTTGTGGAATAACATAAATGCGATCAGCTAAGTCCGGATACGTCTGAATAATCTTATTCTTTCCATCTTCACTGAAAACAGTAATTCCACAAGACTCATCTGCTACTGATACCATTAATTTAACAGCATCTGGGTCCTTTAAATCCTCATTAATATCCGTTCCACCAGAGGTTAATATATAGGGTTTACTGAAATGCAGATGTGGATACTTTTTTAACCATTGGGAAAACCGTTTCAAATGAATTACATGATATATATCTGCCTCCAAGAAGAAAGAATCCCAATCTGAATTCCACTCCTCTTCTTCATAAGCAAAGACTCGAACACTTACACCCCACAGCTTCAATCCTTTTACGAAACGTCTTGCCGTTGTGGAATTTCCACGATTTTGTTTGAAATACGGAGTAAATAGAATGATTTTAGGATTTGTCACCGAGCCAATTTTCAACTTCAGTCACCCTCCATTTCCGTTCTTGATCATGTCTAATCGTTAAACCGAGCTTATCAAGCTTTTCTAAAAAGGGGACTAAGTACTTACGTGATAACCCAGTTGATTCTTTGGCTTCTTTTAAAGCAAAAACGTCATCTGTCTCTTCTCGTAGTTTAGCAACCGCCTCTCTAAAAGGCACTCTATGAATTGATAATTTCTCATCAAGTTGATAAAGAATTTCTTGTTGGTAAAAATAATGAGTCACTTCTTCATGTAGTTCTTTCGGAATTTGTTGAGCTGTTAAATGATCAGAAGTTGGTGTTACTTGAAGCCCTTCATTTTTAATTGCCGTTAATACATGCTCCACCCGTTTCTCCCACTGTCGCGGCGCGTGAGGAGTATGGGTAAATAGTGCTGCAAATGGCCCTTGAATGACAAACCAACCTTGCTTATGTCCTTCATCAAGCAACCAATCCAATAATCGCTTAGGATACGTATGAGTATAACTTTGAACTATTTCGGCTTTCTTAACCCCAGCACGGAACGGAAATTCATTATGATAACGCTCCAGCTCAATTTGAAAAGCTTCCCGTAATGACTGAATGACTTTCTCACTCGTAATCTCCCCAGTCGGTAGTTGAGATGTCTTTTCCTCTTGCTCAACCAGTTCTTTCATTTCATCTTCTGTCATATTCATTTCTTTACTAGCATCTTTTATCGGTAGCAATTTTTTATCTAACAGAAGTTGTTGCAATCGCTCAATAGGTGTTGCGCCCATTTTTTGTTCAAGCATTTGAACCGTCTCTTCACCGAAGCGATATTTCGCTCCATGAGGGTCAATTACAGTTCCTCCACCAATCGTTTCCATCGGTGTCGGCCGTCGCAAAATAAACCGATCGCCTCTTCTTGTAACAATTGGCTCATCCAAACGAATTTGACACATTATTGTTTCATTACCTTCTGCTAATTCATTCCGATCAAAAAAGACAATCTTACCGTATACTTCAGCCGTACCAATATGTAGTTTGATTGCTCCTCTTTGTTTTAGAGGATACATTAGCTTTGCAACTGTTGTGAATCCAACATCAATCGTATGAGTTGTCTCATAATGTCCACTTGCAACTAGGACATCGCCTCGTTTAATCTCATCCTTTGAAATACCGCCGACATTAACAGCCACACGTTGCCCAGCTCGTCCACTTTTTCGAGCTTGATGATGTACTTGTAATTGTCTAGCTCGAACTGGAATCCGCTTTGGTAATAAATCTAGCACATCCCCTTCGTTCACGATCCCTTCATAGACAGTGCCTCTTACAACGGTTCCTTGTCCATGAATTGTAAAGACTTGATCAATAGGTAAGCGAAACGCGCCACTTGCATCACGACTTGTCCTTCCTTCCAGTTCAATTACTATTCCTTTCTTTAACTCTTCAATCCCAACAGAACGAAGACTATCCACGAAAAAGAACTGACTTTTTTCTAAAAAAGTACCTTCTATCGCTTCCCGTATATCCAGTTCCACGATCTCTCTCATCTCTTCATCAACATTCTCAATTTTTGTTACAACAATAATCCCCTTTTCTATTCCGAGCAAGCGCAAAATATCAATATGTTCACGCGTTTGAGGCATAATCCCTTCATCCGCAGCTACTACTAGCATCACCAAATCTATTCCAGCTACTCCCGCAATCATTTGTCTAATAAAGCGTTCGTGCCCCGGTACATCAATAAGAGACACTTCCATTTCGTCGTTTAATTTTAAAGGAGCATAACCTAACTCAATTGAGATACTTCGCTCTTTTTCTTCCTTTAAACGATCTGTATCTATATTCGTTAAAGCTTTTGTTAACGTTGTCTTCCCATGGTCAATATGACCAGCCATTCCAACCGTATAATGATTCATAACAACCTAATCCCTCTCTACTATGACCAATTTCTATCGTGTTTTATCATACTATATACGTTTACAGGAAACAAAGAAAAGACTGCTTATGAATGCTACTTTTAGAAAAGGTACAAGCTACAACCAATCACACAATAAAGGAGATAATCGATGGACAAAATAGAGATTCTGCAAAAAATTGAAAACTTAACAGCTAATCCAAACGAGTATGAAATCTTTGTACTGACAAGACCTCCCGAGGAATTTGGAGATGGAGTAAAGCTTTACTATAACGAAGAAGAACGGAACTTTACAGCTGAAGTGTTTGATCCAGATACAAAGGAAGTATTCACGGAAAAAACCTTGACTGATATCGATAGTACCTATTCTTTCATCTCAAATGTTCTCGAACCGCGAATTGAGCAACAAAATGATCAAAAAGACTACATTGACCTCGATATCACAGAACCGGGAAACCACGGAAATTTATGAGTATTATTTTTCATTTACATGCTCTTTAGGTTTTACTCACCGGAACTTCAAATTTACTCGCCACAACTGTCACTTTATTATACGTAACTACTACTGTACTCACCGCTCCGTAACTTTACTCGCCAAAACCACTAAAATAAGACCTGAACTCTTTAGTTCAGGCTTACTTATTTACTCCTTTATCCCTTCAAGCCACTCTTTGTAACAATCTTGACAAAGGGTTTTGTCGACATGCTCGTTTTGATGGATAAACAATCCATGGCTAAAACGATCATTTACTTCCTCACCACAATAAAAACAATTTTCTTCCATTTTCTACAATCCTCCTGCAAAAGAGATTGCTTATATGGTACACAATAAGCAAGGAAGTAAAACGCAATATATATGTCATCTCATCCAAGAAAATGCAAATTACAAGGCATAGTCCAGGCAATATTCGACATACGTATCTTTCGTAGTCGCTCGCTACTACAAAGAAAGGAGTGTGTTTGGTGATGAATCATGAAGACTCTCGGAAAAAAGAGCTGAAAATTATGCTCAGAAGGAAGAAAAAGCGTGAACAGCGTGACTGGCGATTAACAATGAAACGCTTGAGAAAATTTCAAAAAGATGTACTTAACGAAAGATCTAGTCGAGATTAAGTTCTCACTTTTAGCACGTATAAAGCCAACAAGAGTACATCCTCTTGTTGGCTTTATATGTAAAAAAAGCAGACCCTAAAAGGCCTGCTGAAAAATTACTCTCCTAAATCTACATTATGATACACTTGCTGAACATCTTCTAAATCCTCTAATGCGTCAATTAATTTTTCAAATTGTTCCTTCGCATCAGTTGGAAGCGATACATCATTTTGGGCAAGCATTGTTAGTTCCGCAACTGTAAAATCCTCTATTCCTGCATTTTTACAAGCTTCTTGAACCTCATGGAATTGATCTGGTTCCGCGTACACAATAATCGAATCGTCCTCTGCAATAATATCACGAACGTCGACATCTGCCTCGAGCAATAATTCAAGTACTTCCTCTTCTGATTTACCTTCAAGACCAATGACGGCCGTCGCATCAAACATAAATGACACAGAACCACTAACTCCCATGTTTCCACCATTCTTTTTAAAAGCAGAACGTACTTCTGCCGCTGTGCGGTTAACATTGTTTGTCAAAGCATCCACAATGACCATTGATCCGTTTGGTCCAAACCCCTCATAACGCAGCTCGTCGTAATTTTCTTCTGAACCGCCTTTAGCTTTTTCAATAGCACGATCAATAATTGCTTTTGGAACACTGTACGTTTTTGCACGCTCAAGTACAACTTTTAACGCTCGGTTTGATTCTGGATCAGGTTCACCTTGCTTAGCAACTACATAAATTTCACGTCCAAACTTTGCATATATACGGCTCGTATTTGCATCCTTTGACGCTTTTTTTTCTTTGATATTGTTCCACTTACGCCCCATTATGAACACTCACTTTCACTATATCTATATTGTTGCATTATTAGTCCAATTGATTTTGAACTAATCCATTATTCACCAACATTCATTATACTATAAATATGTAAATTCTATCGAGCTTTATCTTATAGAGTTTGTTCAAAAAGGGTTTTTTCCCTTTTTGAACAAACTCTAAGCAATAAGCGGAACCGCTACAAGGTTTTGAGCCTCTAGAAGTGGGGTTCTCCTAGAGGCGTGTAGCGTGTGGAGCCATTGCCGTCTTTTTGAACACGCTCTTATAGTCTATAGCAATCTTGATCAGGTATAACACTGCAATTAGACAAATTACACATTTAATTTTATTTATGGTAATGTTTTCATTAAAGACACAATCTTTAGGAGGAAATAGTATGCCAAAGATTCAAGTAGAAGGAAAAGAAGGTTTCCAAGTTGAGGAAGGGACAAAGTTAGTACTTGCTTTAGAAGATAACGATGTTGATATTCTGCATCGTTGTGGTGGAAACGCAAGATGTACAACCTGTCGTGTTGAAATTCTCGAAGGAGATGCTGGTCCAGTTGAGGAGGCAGAAGCAAAAATTCTCGATGCTAAAGGATTTAGAGAAGAGAACATTCGCCTTTCCTGTCAAATTCGAGTTCAATCAGATCTAACCGTTAAACCAATTATGACGGCATCTGATTCGGGTATGGAACCTGGGACTCGTCCTCAAGACTAATAAAAAGGGGGTGCTCAAAAGGTCAGAAACAGACCTTTGAGCACCCCTTATCCTTTTCATGAAAAAAATTCTAACCCAAATACAAAATGGGCAAACAAAAATACGATAAGCATCATAACAATCCCTACAAATAAGCCGCCAATCGGTTCTTTTAAATCAGGATGAATGACCTTTTTCTTCAGCACGTGTTTCACCTCTTTTTTCGTTGATTTAACTTCCAATCAACGAAGAGAAAAACGTGCTTTGAAATTTCACCGTCATTAAATTAAAAATCCGTTTCTCTGAAGGTATTGGCGATTGAAATAATTGCGTAATGTAGTTCGAAAGGTTTATACTACCTTCTATCAAGCGGCTCTTTCCAAGTCTAGTAATTACCGATTGAAAAGAAGGCGGATTAATCCCGCCTTCACTAATTGTAATTTCAATTGTTTCAAAAAATTGGTAATCACCGTCAAACATCAATTGATTGTATGAAAAGTTGTACGAACTTAAGATTATAGAAAGCAATATGCCGAGCAAAACGGTTCTTTTATAAGCCATCGTCATCACCTATCAAGGTTTTTATACCTACTCATCAATTAATCTGCAGTTAATTCAGTACCTATTAAATACTCAAGCCCTTCCTCTAGAGTTAATCTTTGCACATGTGTTATTTGTATATGTTCATTTTTTAAATCATTTTCAAGTTTTCGTAAATCATTTGTAACAATTTGTAATGGGCTAGAGCTAACTTCGATTACATTTGGATGTTCACGAATTTCATCCGTTACCTCCGATACCCATATTCTTCCCCATTTTTCAAAAATCTCATCTTTATCGAAAGCCTGTATGATTTTCCCTTCATGAAAAACGGTTATCCAATCACAAATTGATTTTACCTCATCTATGGAGTGAGTTGCTAGTATTAAACTCCTGTTAACGCCCTCCATAAATTGAATCAGATCCTCTTTCATCTTCTTTTGGGAAATAATATCTACGCCAGCTGATGGTTCATCTAAAATAAGCAAAGTTGGATGATGAGTGAGCGAGAGGATAAACTCTACTTTCTTTTTCATTCCTTTTGAACACTTAGCATACTTATTACTATCATCAATCTGATACCGTTTTATAAGATAACGAAAGTATCTTTGGTCCCAGTTTGGATACCAAAAAGAAACGAAGTTAGCAAGCTCACGGATCGTCAAATGACCGAATGGCTCTAGTAATTCTCCAGCATAACCGATTTTTTTCTTTATTTCCGCCTCATTTTCTCCAAATGTCTGATTAAACACATGCACAGAACCACTATTGGGTTGAATCAAATTCATAAGCAATCGAAAGAATGTACTTTTCCCGGATCCATTTGCCCCTACAATGGCAACTGCTGTTCCTGTCTCGACTTTTAAATCAATTGGCCCTAGTGTGAATTTCTTGTATTTTTTGGTTAATTCGTTTGTCGTTAATAAAGAGCTGGTCATAATCCTCCCCCGTTCCTCTTGTTTTCCATTACTTCCTTAAAAATTCGCCGGATATCCTCACTTGAACACCCAACTTGCTCAGCCTGTTCAACCGCTCTCACAAAAGCATCAATGACGACTTTTTGCTTTGTTTCTTCCATTTTGATTGTTTCAATCTCTTTTACGAAGGTTCCTTTACCCTGGACAGTCTTAATAAATCCATTGCTTTCTAAATTTTGATAAGCCCGTCTCGTTGTAATCACACTACATTGTAAATCATTGGACAGGACCCGAATGGAAGGAAGCGGTGTACCTGGTGGAAGCTGTCCGCCAACAATGAGTGATTTCACTTGTGTTTCAATTTGATGATAAATAGGTTCTCTGCTTTCTTCAGAAACTCGTATCGGTAGCTTCATCGGCCTTCCTCCCTTCCATTACAAATAATCTCTTTTTCCCAAACGATACGTAAGCAATTTATGCCATAAATAACATCCAACGACACCTATAGCAATTGAAATAATAGCAATAATCCAGCCGTAATCCTTCACTAATAGAAGACTAAATTCAACAATGCTATGACCAACGACTAAACGAAAGCCAACGAATAAACCAATCATTATAGCAATCCACAAAAATGGCAAGAGATGCAATATTTTTCCGTTTGTTCCGTATTCGATAAATGGGTTCATTCCACCAAGTGCCAAAGAATATCCAAACCAGACAAGGATAAATATGAATAGTTCATTCAATGTTACATAGGAATAAAAACGATCAGGTAGCTGAGTCACAATCGTTCCATAAAAAGCAAGAGACATCATAAATAAAGTGATAAGCATTAACAAAGTTCGGCTTAAAGCTAATAACTCAACCGGAATCGGCAATGTTCTTAAAAAAGCCATTCTTTTTGTAAATGGATCGTCTTTAATCGTTTGAAATGATAAATACGGACCTGACATGAAAATGGCTGCTAATGAAGGCAGGATCGCAACAAAGAAGATATCAAGGACGACATGGTTATAATACATTACACCATCACCAAACAAAGCTCTAGCTGCTTGTTCTAGAAAAATGGTTGTAAAAAAACCAAAGAAGACAACTGCAATGATTGTAAATACAACCCCTCTCCAATTGTATCTTAAATCTTTTTTCACAAGCCAAAATGCTTGATTTAACATACTCCATTCCTCCCTTAATTAAAGAACCGATTCGATACTCCGCCATCCTGATGACCTAACAAATCAATTCCTAAATGAGCCAAGATGACAAATACAACCGTCCAAATCGTAATACTAGCCGTCATCCAAACAAAGGCTTTCTTTTTTGTCGCTCCTAAAGATACACTCATAAATGCCGTTACATGACTTCCTACAAATAAAGGGCCAATGATTGATAATCCAGGCAAACCATATTTGTTCCAAATTTTTTGTGCCCGAATGGAGCGCTTGCTATCCAGCTGACCTTCCTCTTCACCCTTTTTCTTCTTGCGCCAAGCTTTAATTTTATCGACAAAAACGACGACTAGAAAGACCGTTACAATGTTTCCAATTAACCCTAAAATGACAGCTGGTACTGTCGCTAGGCCAGCAATAATAGCAAGAGGAACCACTGCATACCCTTCAAGAAAAGGAACAGCAGACAAAATAAAGACTAAAATATATGCCCATAATAATTCAATAAAACTCATACCTTTCCAACTCCTCACTGTTATACTGTGTATATCTATATATACACTATAACATCGTAATTTGTGCATGAAAAGGAGGCAATTTAGAAACTAGTGCTTTGTTCAAATAAAAAAAGAGACGCTTGCTCATCAAAATGATATGCTCCCCTAAAGGTAGACAGATTAAAAAATAAAAATCTGACTACTAAAGGGGGAGTATTTTTTATGTCAAAAAGAGCCTATACTCCGAAGTTTAAACTTGAAGTTTTACAAGCATGGGAAGATGGTTCATTTACTTTAGCAGAGATCGTTAAACAGTATAAAGTTAGTAAATCTACAATTAGGAAATGGAAATATAGTTTTGATACATTTGGTTCTGAAGGTCTTAAAGAATCGTCAACTTGGAAGAAGTACACGAAGGATATAAAACTTTTAGCTGTTAGTGATTCTTTGTCTGGTAAATACTCTTTACTTGAGGTTGTCAGAAAGTATGAAATATCAAGTCATTCGGTCCTCCTAAAGTGGATTAAAAAGTATAATAGTCATAGTGAATTAAAAGATACGTCACAAGGAAGGGCGAACTCTATGACTAAGGGAAGAAAAACGACTTGGGAAGAACGAAGACAAATTGTACTTGATTGCTTAAGGAACGGAAACGATTATCAAGAAGCAGCTAATACTTATAATGTTTCTTACCAACAAGTCTATCAATGGGTTAAGAAGTACGAAGATGGCGGAGATGAAGCGCTAAAAGATAAACGTGGTCATAAGAAAGAAGAAGCTAAGCTAACTCCAGAAGAGAAAATCAACCTTCAAATGAAAAGGTTAGAAAGAGAAAATGAACGGTTACGTGCGGAAAATTTGTTCTTAAAAAAGTTAGAGGAGATCGAAAGGAGGCGAAATTAAGCCAAATCCGATTTGAGGATAAATATATCGCTATTCAGGAGCTTCATGTAAAAGAGAATTTAAGCATTAGTTTACTTTGTGAAATTGCCGGTATTGCACGAGCTGCATACTATAAGTGGATAAATCGTACTCCTACATCCAGGGAAATACTGAATAAAGAAATCATCAAAGAGATGAAAATTCTCCATGAGAAAGTTGATGGCATATTGGGTTATCGTCAAATGACCCTTCACATGAATAGAAAGTTCAAGGAGAATCTTAATCATAAAAGAATCTATCGGTTAATGAAAGTGGCTAGATTACGCTCTGTCATTCGTGTTAAGAAGAAGCAATATAAACGCTCGACACCTCAACATGTAGCAGACAATATATTAAATCGTGAATTTACAGCCGAGAAACCAAATGAAAAATGGGTAACCGACGTCACAGAATGTAAGTACTGCCTATCAAAAAAGGCCTATTTAAGTGCGATTCGTGATCTTTATGATGGATCCATTGTAAGTTATGTTCTAGGGCATTCCAATAATAATCAACTTGTATTCAAGACGCTTGACCAAGCGACAGTACTATTGAATGGAGAACACCCTCTTATCCATAGTGATCGTGGATTTCAATACACGTCAAAAGGGTTCAAACGTAAGATAGATACGGCAGAGATGACACAAAGCATGTCACGAGTGGGTCGGTGTATTGATAATGGACCAATGGAGTCTTTTTTTGGGACACTGAAATGTGAGAAGTATTATTTACATAAATATAAGACATTCGAGGAACTTTGTACGGCGATAGATGAGTACATACATTTTTATAATCATGAAAGATACCAAAAAAGATTAAACGGCCTTAGCCCTATGGAATTTAGAGCCAAAGCCGCTTAAATCATTTTTATTATTTCCACTGTCTACTTGACAGGGGGCAGTTCAAAAGCACCCGTCTCTCCTCATTTTTAACTTAATCATTAAAGCGTATCTTTACTCTTTGAAAAGTACGATCGCTCCACAGAAAATAGTTAGCAAGTAACAAAACAGCGATATAAAAATAAACCCCAAAAGAAACCATTGAACTTACATAATGGAGTCCAATGAGAGGTCCAATTAACAGCAGTAAAACAAAAATAGTAAAGCCCTCACCTTGTTGGCCGGCTTTAAAAGATTCAGAAAACGGCAAAGCCTTCTTTAAAGATAAAAAACACAACACCGTATACACAAAAGAGCTTAATAAAACAGCCACTAAATTCGGAATGATCGCTGCTGAAAAAATAAATCCAAATACCAAGCTTTGCAAAATAAATACAGGAAGAAATAATTTAACTAGAAAAGCTTTTAAGGTTCCTTTTAAAATAGGTGCTGGGTGTTGGATTGGTGCAGTTCGAAAGATCCAAGCCCCTTTATACGTTCCCGAATATTTCAGCATCATAATAATAGTAGGAACGATCAACAGACAAATATAGATCGCCAAATAATATTGACTTGATGCAATTTCTTCCAGAGAACGGAAGCGAACCTCATTGTAAAATAACAAAAAAGGCAGGACTAGTGCGAGACCTAACGAAGGATATACCTTCAATTTAAACTCTCTTTCCTGTTTCATCATCTGGTTAGCAAATCGGAAAAACGTTCTTTCTTCATTGTTACGACAAATCCACTTTCCTATGAAACTCTCTTTACGTCCACTTGATTTACCCGTACTTTGCGCCGTTAGCTTTTGAAGATTTCTTTCAAATGCCGGCATTAACTTAATGTAGAGAGCAATGGAAATCATCGGTACTAAAAATGCTAAAACCGTAAAAATCATGATATACACATCTGTCTTTCCATTTAATACCCATTCAAATGGAGCTGCGTACCACAGCGGTGGAAGAAAAAAATGCCACCAATTCAGAGTAATGTGAATATCAACATTTATAAACTCAAAGGAACGAATCACTAATTGATACCCCACGATTGTAGCAAGTGATAACATGATTTGAACGTAATTAATGAGGTCCATTAATTTCTCGCCATCAAAGAAGCGTAAGATAAACAAATAAAGTAAGGCTGTTATCACAATGATCAATAAATTAACAAAGATGATTTCAATTAGAAAAACAAGAAAAAATAGAATTCCTTTTGTAAATAACGAAACGAGCAAAGGAATAGTCATAATTGAGCCAGTTAAAAAGAACAAGTAAATGATAACATGTACTAATTTTGACGCACTAATGGTTTTCTGATCAACAGGCTTTGTTTGCAAAATCGTTTTGTCCCGAACATCAAGCAGGACTGACGAAAAATCTGAAATCATCGAAGTCATAATAATAAACATCGCAATTCCAAAGACAATGCTCATTTGAAACAAATAATTATCACCAAGAAGAATAAAAGGGATGTTGGCAAGACCAAATAAGGCATACAGCCATAATGACTTAAGAAATTGATTTCCTTCTTTCTTTGTATTTGATTGAGTAAAAATGGTCGGAACTCTTCTTTTATCCATCGTTAATTTTACTTGTAAAATTTTCCTCATGCTGGTGTAATCTACGCCCAATTTTTCAATTGGCTTTCTAAAATAATCTAGTAGCTTAAGAGTTTGAAAGTTTTCCATCCTACACCTCTTGAACGACAGAGACAAAGTCTGCTGCAATTTCTTGATGTTGATGGAAACCAGTTAATTGATTAAAGATTTGTTCCAATGACCCTTCTGTATTTTGTTTCTTTAATTCGTCAAAGCTCCCATCTGCAATAATTTGTCCTTCTGATAAGAGAATGATTCGATTACTGATTTTCTCTACCACTTCCATAATATGTGAAGAATAGAATATTGTTTTTCCTTCTGCTGCTAGCTTTGCTAAAATTTCTTTGACAACCATGACACTATTGGCATCTAATCCACTTAACGGCTCATCAAGAAATAATAAATCAGGATTATGTAATAGACTTGAAATGAGCAATACCTTTTGCCTCATTCCTTTTGAAAAAGACGACAGCCTTGAATGATAGACTTCCTCTAAGCCGAACTTCTCCATTAACCGTCTAGCTTTACTCTCTACTTTCTCAGGAGGAACACCGTATAATTCTCCTACGAACGATAAATATTCACTTGCTGTTAAGTTATCATACAATTCGGCCGTTTCCGGAACATAGCCAATTTTTTTCTTATAATCTACTTTTCCATCTGATATATCGTTATCAAATACCGTAATTTTCCCATGATAACCTTCAATGAGGCCAAGCATAATTTTCACCGTCGTACTTTTCCCAGCTCCATTCGGCCCTATGTACCCAATGATTTGTCCTTTATAAACTTTTAAATTTATTGCACGTAATACCATTTTGTTATTAAATGACATCGTTACATCTTCGAGTGATAAAATTGGTTGTTGTTTTTCGTCCACACGACCACCCACTTTTTAAAATTGAATTATTTATCAATTTTAACACAATTACCCATTTTGTAATCCTCTTTCTTTACTCAATGAAATGATAGATTACAAATATATTAAAAAAACTATAATTTCCTCAAATAATTGTGAGAAAACAACGACTGCCTTCCATTTTGTAAAATAATATCGTAAACTATTACATGTATGAACCCGCAAAAAGCCTTTGACCAAAACACATATTCGCAAATTGGATACATATAGGATATTCACACGTTATTTGTTACCATTTACGACAATCTGCTGATATATGTAGAGAAGTTCTTGCAGGAAAATACCTACTTAATCAAAAAATAGTAAGTTAGAAACCAACAAATGAAAAGAAAGGTGGTCGTTGTTCGTGAACAGAGACTTAAGCCTACAACAAATCGCCGAAGGCATGACAAAATCGCTGTTAAATGCTTCAGATAAAGATTTGGAAGGGTTTCAAAAAATTATCGATGCAACGTTAGAACTAAGAGAAGCACACAAAGAATTACAAAAAATGGTTCAAAGTTATTCGAGTTCCGGCATTCAGCGTAGCGTAAATCATACTCACTCTCATAGCTCTAACAGCTAAATTTTATGATCGGGGTGTCTCAAAAATAGACCTTTGAGACACCCCGAGTCAATTCATCCTTATGATCCGTTCTTTAAGTTCCGTAAAACAGTAGGCATTTTTTTCTCTTCTTCCTTAAGCTTCTTTTCACGTTTCTTTCCATCAGGATGATTGGCAGATTGAAACCTAGCCGCATCCATACCATCAATAATATTTGTCATGCCATTCCCTCCTTTCGTATTTAGTTTCCCTATCAGTTCTTTTTTCACTCCGCTTATATAACAAAAAGAGTGCAATCACAAGATCACACCCTTTCTCCATCATATTAAAGAATCATAGCAGCTAACAAACCGAAAATAAGCAATGGAATATTAAAGTGCAAGAAGGTCGGCACACATGTATCCCAAATATGATTGTGCTTCCCATCTGAATTTAATCCAGCTGTCGGTCCAAGAGTACTATCAGAAGCTGGAGAGCCTGCATCTCCAATCGCACCGGCTGTTCCGATTAACGCTGCAGTTGCTAAAGGAGAAAACCCAATTGCCGCACATATGGGGACAAACAATGCTGCTAATATCGGCAGTGTGCCAAATGATGAACCAATTCCCATTGTTATTAGCATTCCAACGAACAACATAATTACTGCAGCCAAGAACATACTCCCACCAAGATAACCGGTCGTTGATTCAACTAAGCTTTCGACTGCTCCGGTATCTTTTAGAACCGTCGCATATCCAGAAGCAATTAACATGACAAAAGCAATCATTCCCATCATTTTTATGCCATCATTAACGACCCAATCTCCTTCTTTAAATGGCACAACTCGTAATGCAAACATAATGACTACACCTGTAAGCGCTCCTAAAACTAAGGAGCTAAAAAGAACTTGAACAGTAAGGGCCACTATGATGGCGACAATTGTAAATAGATGCTTCCTAGAAAACGTTAAGCCTTCATCTACAGTTGCAGCAATTTCCGAATGGTGATCTAAATCAGCATTTACAACTCGATCTTTCCGATACGTAATGAAAATAGCGATTAACAACCCTATGAACATACCAAGTCCCGGTAAGAACATCGCCATCGGGATTTGCATGATATTAATCGGCATCCCATTTGATGTCATTTCATCTGTGATAATGCCGTGAAAGATCAACCCATATCCAGCTGGAATCATAATGTACGGTGCCTTTAAACCAAATGTTAATGAAGTAGCAACAGCCCTGCGATCGAGCTTCATCTTATCAAATAAGTGAAGAAGTGGTGGAATTAATATCGGAATAAAAGCAATATGGACTGGTACGACATTTTGAGATAAACAAGCGACCCCTGCAATTGCCAGTAATAAAAATGCTTTTTTCCCTTTTAACGCATTAATTAAATGCCGTACTAAGAAGCCAGTAATACCGGAATATCCGATCATTACTGCAAATGCTCCTAGTATAATGTAACTGAGAGCCGTATTTGCTTGGCCTCCCATACCTGATACAAGCATATCAACTGTACCTGTTACCGGGAGTCCTGATGCTACCCCAGCTGTTAGTGCAGCAAAAAGAATGGCCAATACGACATTTACTCGAAGAAGACTGAGAACAACCATTACGATAACGGAAATGAGTACAGCATTAATCAAACGTTAATCCTCCTCTTTGTTTTCCCTTTAAAAAGTTTAAGATGACATGAGCCGCTACCCTACTCGTCATATCACGGAAGTCTACTGTCGGATCTACTTCTACAATTTCTAGCCCTTTAACTATTGGATGTTCTCCTAAATACGAGATCGCTTCAAAAAGATCAACTGCATCCATGCCACCAGGTCCAATAGCTGGACAACCTGGCGCTTGTGCTTGGTCAATTACATCCATATCAACAGATACATAAATTGAATCAACTGACTGTTCAAGCTTTTTTAACGATGCTTCCATCAACTTTTTCATACTCGACTGACGTACGTCCTTCATCGTATATACAGTTACACCATGCTTGTTTACATAATCATGATATGGTTTACTATTTGAGAAATCACGAATGCCTACTTGAACCAAGTTGGTTCCCTTAATCGTTTTTGTTTCAAGTAAACTTCGAAAAGGTGTTCCATTACTCGGTCCCCCATCCTCCAAATTTCTGACGTCATGATGGGCATCAAACTGAAGAACACCGACTTCCCCTTTTGCTTCCTTAAATCCTTTTATGCTTGGATAAGTAATAGAATTATCTCCTCCTAACACAACGGGAAGCCATGATGAGTGCTCCTTTAATAATTGTTGAACCGTTTCATAGATGCGGTTTTGAGACTGAAGAACATCAGTCACATGCATCGAAATATCACCTAAGTCTTGAATGATCCACTTTGCTAAATCAATATTTTCCTCTATTGAATAGGTTGAATATCCTGACAATGCTTTTCGGATTGTACCTGGAGCAAAGCAGGCTCCAGAGTGACTAATCGACGATTTAGAGAGGGGGGCTCCAATTAGCCCAACCCCTCTGATCGTTTCACCATCCCACTCTTTCATTAGATCGCCTATCTTTGTTACTTCACGATCCGTAAATGATGTGTTAGCTTTTTGGAGATAAGGAAATGGCTTCACTGATCTCCCTCCTTCTTGAGACGATTTGCCCATTTTTAATCACGGTATTAACATGGTTCACTCCGTAATGATAAGGAAGATATTCATAATTTGGAGCATCCCAGATGACGAGATCTGCCTTGCGTCCTACAACAATTTGGCCAGCTTGCTCACCGCGCCCGATCGCATAAGCAGCATTGACAGTCATTGCATTCCAAATTTCTTCAGGAGACATTTTCAGCTTTAATGCAGCAAAAGTCATAATTAGTTGAATATTTTCTGTTGGGCAGCTACCGGGATTAAAATCTGTTGCTAGAGCTACTCTCACTCCTTCATCTATCATTTTTCTTGCGCGCGCAAATGTTTCTTTTCCTAGATAAAAAGTTGTTCCTGGCAACAGTACTGCTATTGTTTTGGATTCAGCTAATTTTTTAATCCCCTCATCCGATGCACCAACGAGATGATCTGCAGAACTTGCCCCTAAATCAGCCGCTAGTTCAGTTCCACCTAAAGGATCAATTTCGTCAGCGTGAATTTTAAGACCAAACCCTTTTTCCTGCGCCCTCGTCAAATAATCTCGAGACTGTTCTACTGTAAATACACCTGTCTCTGTAAAAATATCAACAAACTCAGCAAGCTCCTCAATTTTAATCAAATCAAGCATGCCGACCATCTCATCTAAAAAGGCTTGAGGTTCGTCCTTGTATTCATGAGGAATTGCATGTGCTCCTAAAAACGTTGAAACAAGGTCGACCGGGTGATTTTGCTGTAAGCGTTTGGCCACCTTCAGCTGCTTTAACTCTGTCTCTACATCTAATCCATATCCGCTTTTCACCTCAGCTGTCGTTACTCCATGTGCCAGCATCCGATCAAGGTGAAAGTATGCCTTTTCGTATAAATGCTCTTCTGACGCTTGGCGAGTATGCTCAACCGTTGAAAGAATGCCTCCTCCTTGTTTTAGGATCTCAAGATAAGGAACTCCTTGCTGTTTTAATGCCATTTCATGTTCACGCGAACCTCCAAACACAACATGAGTATGCGGGTCAACCAAACCAGGTGATACGAGCTTCCCTTGACAATCAATAACTTCAGCAGCT
This sequence comes from Halalkalibacter flavus, assembly GCF_036663575.1. Lineage (NCBI taxonomy): Bacteria > Bacillati > Bacillota > Bacilli > Caryophanales > Bacillaceae > Halalkalibacter > Halalkalibacter flavus. The sequence goes on along the minus strand of NZ_JAWRVK010000015.1, from coordinate 88,755 downwards.
TGAATCGTTTTTGCTGACTCTCTCCCGCCAATAAAAGCCACCTTGCCATTTGTGATCCCGACAACAGCATCTTCAAGCATAACTAGCTCTTTCATGTCCTTCCCCGCTTTTGGACCAATTGATTCCATCGTGAGTAACTGACCAATATTCATAAGTAGTAACTCTACATGTTGTTTCATACGTTCCCCTCCTTTTGATTACTCTTTTTCACTCATTGGAATAACGACATCTTTCTCCTTCGCCACATCTTTTGCAAGTTCATACCCTGCATCTGCATGACGAATGACACCCATACCAGGATCTGTTGTCAAAACACGTTCCAATCGCTCTTTTGCTAGTTCCGTACCATCAGCAACGACAACCATTCCTGCATGAAGCGAATACCCCATTCCAACTCCGCCACCATGATGAACCGATACCCAGCTAGCACCCGCAGATGTATTGATTAATGCATTTAAAATTGCCCAGTCTCCTACTGCGTCACTACCATCTAACATCGCTTCTGTTTCCCGATTTGGTGAGGCAACAGAGCCACAATCTAAGTGATCACGCCCAATAACAATTGGAGCTTTTAACTCTCCTTTTCTCACAAGCTCATTAATCGCGAGTCCCATCTTTTTCCGCTCCCCGTAGCCTAACCAACAAATACGAGATGGTAGACCTTGAAATGCGACTTTTTCTTGAGCCATATCAATCCAGCGGCAAAGAGCTTCATTTTCCGGGAATAGCTCTTTAATCAACGCATCTGTACGATAAATGTCTTCAGGATCACCTGATAAAGCTACCCAACGGAAAGGACCTTTTCCTTCACAGAAAAGAGGACGGATATAGGCTGGAACAAAACCAGGGAAGCTAAATGCGTCTTCAAATCCTTCATCTTTTGCAACTTGGCGTATATTGTTGCCATAATCAAATACAATCGAGCCTCTTCTTTGCAACGCGACCATCGCTTCCACATGCTTTCTCATGCTTTCATTTGCTAGTTTCACATATCTAGTCGGATCTTTTTCACGAAGTTCAGCAGCTTCGGCAAGAGAAAACCCTTCTGGAACATAGCCATTTAAAGGGTCGTGGGCAGATGTTTGGTCTGTGACAATATCAATATGAATATCGCGCTCAATGATTTCATGATGAATCGCTGCTGCATTGCCTACTAAACCGATTGATAGAGGTACCCCTTTTTCCTTTGCCTCTTGTGCCCATTCCAGAGCTTCATCCAACGAATATGTCATTCGGTCACAATATTTCGTATCGATTCGTTTTTGAATACGCTCTGCATCTACATCTACAGCTATGACAACTCCATCATTCATTGTCACCGCTAAAGGTTGTGCTCCGCCCATTCCTCCAAGACCTGCTGTTAATGTTACGGTACCTTTCAAACTATTAGAAAAATGCCTTCTGCCAATCTCAGCAAATGTTTCATACGTTCCTTGTAAAATGCCTTGTGTTCCAATATAAATCCAGCTGCCTGCTGTCATCTGTCCGTACATCATTAATCCATCTTTTTCAAGTTTGTTGAAATGATCCCAATTTGCCCATTTCGGTACTAAAACTGAATTTGACAATAACACTCTCGGTGCTGCCGGATGGGTTTTAAACATTCCAACAGGTTTTCCAGATTGAATTAACAATGTTTCATCTGCTTCCAATTTCTTTAACGAGCGAACGATCGCATCAAATGACTCCCAGTTTCGAGCTGCTTTCCCTATTCCTCCATAAACGATTAAATCTTCTGGTTTTTCTGCGACTTCAGGATCCAAGTTATTGTAAAGCATACGTAATACCGCTTCCTGCTCCCATCCCTTACATTCTCTTTCTACACCTGTTTTTGCTAAAATGATTCGTTTTTTTGTTGTCATAGTAATCTCTCTCCTTTTATGAATGAATTTTCGATCCCGTTTGATCAAAATGGTGCGAACTGGCTTTTAACCAATCAGTTATAGCTTCAATATCTTTTGAGAACACTCGATCTTTCGTAATAGATGGGACTAACTCTCTACCTTTTTGGAAAAATAGATTCGTAGGTTGTGACATTTTGTCTGTTCCTCGATACTCTGTCGCTTGCATCGCACAAATCGTTTCAATAGATAGGACACGCCGAGCATTTTGAATGACTTGATATGCATGTCTTGAACCAATCGTTCCCATGCTGACATGATCTTCTTGATTCGCTGATGATGGAATCGAATCAACACTTGCTGGATGTGCCAACGTTTTGTTTTCAGATACAAGTGATGCGGCTGCATATTGCATAATCATCGCTCCAGACTGCAATCCTGGTTCAGGACTTAAAAATGGAGGTAAATCACTCAACTGCGGGTTGACTAACCGTTCGATTCGGCGTTCTGAGATATTCGCTAGTTCTGCCATCGCAATCGCTAAGAAATCCATCGCAAAGGCGATTGGCTGGCCGTGAAAATTGCCGCCAGATAATACTTTCTTTCCTTCATCAAAAATAAGTGGATTATCTGTTGCTGCATTCATTTCAATTTCTAATTTTTCCTTTACATAATTCAAGGCCTGCCAAGTTGCTCCGTGTACTTGCGGAATGCAACGAATCGAGTACGCATCTTGTACTCTCACTTCCCCTTGCTTCGTTGTTAACTGACTATCCGAAAGATACGTGCGTATTCTCCGTGCAACGTCAATTTGTTCTTTATAGCCCCGAGCTAAGTGAATACCTTCATCAAAGGCATCAATAATGCCACGCAACCCTTCGATCGTCATCGAGGCAATGACCTCGGATTGAAAAGCAAGTCTTTCCGCTTCTAAGTAAGCAACGACGCCCATTGCTGTCATCGCTTGCGTTCCATTAATAAGTGCTAAGCCTTCTTTTGCGGTTAACGTGATTGGGAAAATCCCTTCTCTCGTTAAAGCATCGATTGCTTCTACCCTTTCACCTTTATAAAAAACTTCCCCTTCCCCAATTAACACGAGTGCTAAATGAGATAGAGGAGCCAAATCTCCACTTGCTCCTAGTGACCCTTGCTGCGGGATTACCGGATGAATATTAGCATTTATTAGATCTATTAACCTTTCAATTACAACTGGTCGTACCCCCGAAAAACCTTTAAGCAATGCATTAGCACGAAGTAGAACCATAGCCCTTGAGACTACTTCCGGAAAAGGCTCTCCAACACCACAAGCATGCGAACGAATTAAATTTAATTGCAATGCCTCCACATCATCTTTGCCAATGTATACATCGCTAAATTTTCCGAAGCCAGTAGTTATGCCATATACCACTTTTCCCTCTTTAACGATTCGTTCAACCGCTTTGCGGCTCTCTTTTACTTTCCTCATGCTTTCATCTGAATACGTTACTTCCTCTTTTTCAAACAGCACGTTACGCACATCAGAAAAAGTAAGTGTCTGACCGTTTAAAATAACCATCTTTCTCTCTCCCTTCTTTCCCTTTAGTTAAGTAAAGGAGCAATAGAAAAGGGGACTATATCAATGAAATCAAAATTTTGATTTCAAGATATAGCCCCCTATTAACTAAAATACTATGGGCAATTATATGTGATTAATTCCTAAACCAATCGTTTCATGCTCTGACCCTTTAACAGGTGCACCTATTGTGCCATACAAGGAAACAGCGATCCACTCCCCTTCTAACTCACTGTCATACGGGTTCCCACGCAAAATAGCAAACGACAAGCCCACTGTCCTTAAAACGGACCCTAACTGAACTTGGCCTCTCGTTACACCATGCAAAGCTTCCATAATTGCATGATATAGTGAGTGAGATTCACGATATACATTCGACTGGATAATCCCATTTTTCTTCGCCGCAGTCTCTATTGCTGCCACTACTTTATGCGCTTCCATTGAACCGACTCTTCCGGTACAACCTTTCCAGTTGGACTTTTCCAACTTTTTCAACTGTCCCTCTGAATCCTCGGAAAGCAATAGAAGAATCGCATGTCGTCCAATCCGATTATCATTACTTAACGCCATCAACAACAACTCTTTCACTTTTCTATGAAACTAATATCTAATAACTACATTAAGTGTAAGCGCTTTAATTTTATGTGTCAATAATAAATTCCAAATTCATACGGTAAATGAAATATTTAATCTAATAACCTAAATATATAGGTAGTCCATTAACTGTTACCCACTTCACTTCATCACTCGTATATACATTGCTAAAATAACCCACAATATATATAACGTCATGGGTATATCGGAGGATCTAGATGTTTACTTTTATACAGGAAGCCCTAATCGCTTCCTCAATAATTAACATGAAAGGTGGCTCTCTTTGGAGTCAAATAATTGAATTACGTCGAGAATCAAGAAACCTTCTATGGGAGTATTGGCGAACAGAAACATTATTTACTTTCAATTGGTGGTTCCTTGTTATAACAACCATTGCCTTTGTGTTAGTTTGGCTTAGATTATTAGATAAGAAAAGACTCGTTGAAGTTGTTTCATTTGGTCTTATGATCGGATCTATAGGATACTTTTTGGATATAACAGGAGTTTCATTTGTCATGTGGTCCTATCCTGATAAGATTTTTCCAATTATACCTCCAATCATTGAAATCCATAAATTTCATCTTCCTATTGTGTATATGATTGTTTATCAATATTTTCCTAAGTGGAAACCATTTTTACTCGTTATGACTGTATGTGCTTTGTTTTTTTCATTTGTTTTAGAACCGATTACAGTCTGGCTAGGGATATACGAAATTTATCATTGGGAGTACATTTATTCCTTCCCTATTTACATTATTATTGGTGTATTTTGTAAATGGATCATTGAAAAGTTAAAGCAAATGGACAGACACTATTAAAGAGTGAGTTTACGTTTTAATGATTTATTAAGATTAACCAGCCCTTTCTATAGGTATAACGTTAAAGTGCTGGTTCTCTAAGTATTGACGCCGTTTATTTCACCCTTTAGATTCAATACTTATAACGGTGTCATAACTTAGCATCATAATGAAAATAGGATATGCAAGGGTTTCATCTTTAGGACAAGATTTAGAGGCACAATTACAAGCACTACATAATGAGGGATGCGATAAAATTTATCAGGAGAAGTTTACTGGAACTAAAGCTGATAGACCACAGTTTCAGGAATTACTATCAGTACTTAATGAAGGTGACACACTCGTAGTAACAAAATTAGACCGCTTTGCACGTTCTACAGTAGATGCTATACAGACTATTAAATCGTTATTTGATAAAGGTGTAAAGGTACATATTCTAAATATGGGGTTAGTTGAGGACACACCCACAGGTAGACTTATCTTTAATTTCACGAGTTCTTTTGCTGAGTTTGAACGTGATATGATTGTGGAACGTACTCAGGAAGGTAAAGCGATAGCTAAACAGCGTGAAGACTTTAAGGAAGGTAGACCAAACAAATACACTAAGAAACAAGTTGAACATGCTTTACAGCTATTAGAAACACATTCCTATAAACAAGTTGAGGCTATGACTGGAATATCTAAGAGTACCTTAATTCGTGCTAAAAAGAAGGCATTAAGTTAATAGCTTATTAGCCTTTTTGTTTTGTCTAATTGTAGTTACCTACTTTAACTTTATGTTAAAGCTAACTGTACCAGTACCATTACCCTCACTTGTGATATGGCTATTTTCAGCCTAGACAACAACACCCTATACTAACCCCTCAGAACGTCACAGAAGCCCTATTTAACGCTGTTTCAACCTCCTTAGACCTATCTTATTAGCACTAAAAAAGATTCCTCAGGAGGTCTATAGTAGGGGTGAAAAAGCGTACAGAATCATAATATTTCACAACCGTCTTTACCTGTAACCTTCAAATTTTTACCGTTTTTCTTCAAGTAATAATGCAGGAAAATTCAAGGTGACCATTACATATTTTGTAAATGTAAAGGGTAATATAGAAATTGTATTTAAGAATAGAGGGAGAACTTATGATACAAAAACAAACCATCGTAATACTTTGTATTTTATTATTAAATATTTACCTAAAAACTTGGAAGGACATCCCTAAATACTATAATAATTTAGCTTATACTGCCTTTATTAACGCCCTTTATAATTATATTTTTAAAAGACACTATTTATGGGAATTCTTACCTGATAAATGGAGTTGGAAGAATCTAACACAAATACATACCCTTATTATCTCACCTTTATTGGTTCTATTATATTTACACACTTTACCTAGGGAAATTTTCAATAAAATTATCCATTTAATACTATGGGTTTTTTGTTTAGTAATCGGTGAACACTTCATAGTAAAAAAGCGGTTGCTTGTCTACAAGTATGGATGGAATGTTTTATGGTCTGGACTTATATATATCCAAATGTTTGTATTTAATTACTTATATAATAAAAGACCTTTAATAGTTTGGATTTTTTCAGCATTAGTTACCATTTTTTATATGGTGAAATTTAAATTACCACTCACCAGGAGGTTTTTGAAGGGTCCTTATTTTCTTTTTTTCAGGAAAACAAATCCTTCATTGTTAGAGAGGATTAAAACATCGATTTATCCATACTGTTTTTATCTTATAAATCAAACCAAATTTAAAGTAACGGCTGCGTTAATTGAAGATAGAACAAAGTAGAGAACCCATGAATATAATAGGTTCTCTTTTTGTTAATGGTCATTACGTTATTTCGAACTGTTCTTGTGTCAATGAACGAGACAACCTAATATGACGAATCATTGACTGGTCAAATTTAGGATTACGAATAAGTGAATTTTTATCTTCATAAGATGACAAGCTTACACACCTCCAAGTGTTGATATTATTGAATCTATCTAAGGTCACTTGCACAAATAGTTAAAATAAAGGGTAAATAAAAAGAACCGAACCATTACAGTTCAGCCCTTTACCTAAGGAGAATTACAAAATGAGTACTGATAGACTAAAAAAGTCCTTAACCGATATCAATTCCAACTCTACATAGTGAAATAATGAGTTAGGAATCATGTCATAGTCCTTAGTTAGATTATCTTTACACGCTATCCCACTACTTTTCACCTCAATCATTTATTATCATCCTCCATGTGAATTTAGAGTTCTATTCCTGAACTCTAAAAAATGTAATTACCCTTTTTCACATGAATTAGGACATAAAAAGTAACAAATACAGTTTCCAAATTTAGTCTCTTGATAAATATTCATACATTATGATAATATAGACCGTGCAAGTTAAGAGTAAAATCGTGTACGTATTCCTGAAAAAACCGTGTGAGTACTGACAGAAAAGTTGTTAAACCAATACTTCATGGGGCTGGCTGTGACACTGGTGTTCGCCACGGTCTTCAAAACCGCTTGGGAGGTGCGTGCCATCTCCGGTAGGTTCGATTCCTACACAGTCCCGCCAAAAATGCTTGTCACGTAAGGGTTACGCAAGGTTGGCGCTGAAGAGTTATTTGAATTTAGATGAAAAGTCCAACACGGTTTTCTATACGAAATACATAAGACCGATACAGTCCGTTTGATAAGACCGTATTGATAATTTTTACCTGTAGTCACCTAATATTTTAATAGGGGGCTATTTTTTATGAATAAACCTACTTTAAGAAAATTTAAACGTTCTAAAAAACAAGTAACATCAACAACTAATTCATTAATCGAATTAACTCTAAATGAGATGTTCAACAATTTTATAGCAACAAAAAGAGCTGAAGCTCTTGCTCCAAGGACTATAAGCGATCATCTCAATAACTTTAAATATTTTAAAGAATTTATTGGTAAAGACTTAAACCGTAATGAAATTTCACTTGAAGTCTTCAGAAATTTTATAAGTTATATGCTACACGAGAAAAACCTCTCGCCTGTAACCGTAAATGTAAGAATAAGAACACTAAGAGCATTTATTCGATTTTGTTACCTAGAAAATTACATTGATGATCCTATTCATGAAAACTTCAAACCAGTGAAGACTCCTCAAGATACAATAGAATCTTTGACGATAAACGAGCTTAAACAACTTTTCTCCGTTATAGATGAAGAAATGTACACAGGTTTTCGTGATAAAGTAATAATTTTGGTTCTTTTAGACACAATGGTAAGAATTTCTGAGCTTGTTGCAATGAAAAGAAGTAATGTTGATCTCAGTTCAGGATTTATTAAACTTGAAGCAATGGATACCAAAACTAGACGATCTAGAATTGTGCCACTTTCCTCAAAAACAATAAAACTATTAACTGATTACATTGAAGAAACAAATGATTTTGGCTCAGATGACCTTTTCCTTACCTACGATGGTAGAAATATCTCAGCATCCACCTTTAGAGAAAGGCTTACCTATTATGGTGAATTAGCTGGAATTAAAAACAAACGTGTGTCACCACATACCTTTCGCCATACAGGAGCCTTACTTTATATCATGAATGGCGGAGACCCTTTCAGTCTTCAAAAAATTTTAGGTCATGGTCACATGAATATGGTTCGTAAGTATATTCAAATGACTAACATGGATGTTAGAAGACAGCACAATAACTTTACACCGTTGAATGGATTATTTAAGAAGTGATTTTTCACTTCTTTTTCTTTACCAATTATCAAATTAAGCTGTTAACAATAAATAAGTCGAATAACTTCTCCCATCAAGCTGTTTTAGTTACTCATCACTATACGTACCTGATAACACATCATCCAATATTCTCTTATCGCCAAGTTCTTGAATGCTACAAAATAAAAACACTAGCAGGATTTCAGCATTACCATAATACGCTCTATCACGTTTGAATAGCTTGTGTGATGTGATCTTCTCCATCAATTGATCAACTTGCTCTACACCCAAACCTAAATCCCCTGCAACTCTGCTTACATAACGATATTTCCCCATCCAGCCGCCTCCTAGAATTAACGATATTTACTTTTATAAACATATAGTACACTTTCATAAAACTATAAGTCAATAAAATATTTACATTTATAAAGAATTACTTTATATAATTGTAGAATTTGTTCTTATAATATAAAATTAAAAATAAATGACTAGAGGAGATCATAATGTTTTCTTATGCCCCGTTAATAGCAACACTTCATAAAAAACAGATAAATAAAACACAACTCAGGGAAGCTATTGGTGCTTCTTCTACAACAATTGCAAAGATTAGTCGTGACGAGTATGTATCTTTGAAAATACTTGATGATATTTGTAATTATCTTAATGTAGGATTAGAAGAGGTTATAGTACATGTAAAAGGAGAAGACCACCAAGCATAATCGCTTAAGTGGTCTGTACTTTTATAATTGTTTTAACTTCTTATCTAGTTTCATTTTCATGCTTTTTGAATAAGAATAGTTCTTAAATTCTCTCGTTGTATTTTCCATATCATCACCATATTTCTGTAAAATTGTAATCGAATAAAAGATTGGATAAGGTCTATCCATCAACATTTGCTGGTATTCTTTAACAAAAACATTTGTAAAACCCTCAGATCTCTCTCTAAATTCTGTAAGGTTTACCATTTCTTCTCTATAATCGAGTGCATTTGGCATATGCTCGCAAAGAAATAATGGATTTTCTATTTCTATCAGATATCCAACACCATGACTTCTACATACAATTGGTCTGTATTCATAGATTGTACAAGATTGGGATTGTTCATCTAAAAAAGGACATGGAATTTTTATGGACTCTGCTTTATTATTGAGACTTAGTACCCCAGATATCTTTGTTCTTCCATCTGTCAGAGTTTTAGAACCGAAGTCTTTCTCTAGATCTCTGGTAAAATCAGGGTGTTTTTTTTGTATTTCTTCCCAAATTGTTACTCCCTTTTGAATAATTTCATCAACCTTTTCACTACCGTATTCTTCTTTGATCCTATCAATAATGTAATGGAACTCTACTCTACTGATACTAAATGGTTCATAACAACAGGAGCCACAACCTTTTTGACATAAAATATTTCCTTTTTCAGCTTTAACTTTATTGTCAATCTCTTGCTGTAATTGTATTAACTCTGCGAAAGCACTGAGAGATTGAATATCTTCATGACACTTTTTTTTGCTTTTTACCACTTCCACAAAAACATGGATTATTTCTGCCCATAGATACCCCCTTTGTCCTTATTTATAAACTTATATAAGGGGATCAACGATAAAATACCTATTTTCCTCATTTTTTTCATACGTTATTAGTAATCCACTCGTTATACAATTCATAAATTATACGATTATTTAGCTAATACGTTTAAAATGTCTTTCTCCAAGTCATACTGAATCAATCTCTTATAAGAGGAATTATGTAATTCCGGTAATATTAGAAAGAATACAGCAATCAGAATATGTTCAGATCCTGAGTATTCCCCAAGCACTAATACAATTAAAAAAGTAATGAAGGCTATAAGAGAAATTGAACCAAATGCTAAAACTGAAGACTTCTTTGATCTGTAGGGCTTAACCAGTAAAACGGTTAGGCTTTTTCTTTTTTAAAATATAACTCTATAAATTTATTTTTATTGTAAATCTTTACAGATATAGGTATCATTTACTAAGACTAAAAAATTATAATTCTGGAAGGAGACAATCATGGAAAACATAGAATCAACCAAACAGAAGTTTCATCAAAAAACATGGTTCACTTGGATCGCCCTTATCTTTTTTGCACCAGTGGGGATCTTCCTATTGTGGAGGAACAAACATCACAATAAAGTCGTAAGAGTTATCGTAACTGCTGTCTTTGCCTTAATTTTTATTGCTACAGTTACAACTGATTCAGAAGAAAGCGCATCTTCTCCCTCATCTTCTGAGCCTGCATTAGCAACAGTTGAAGATGAAGATGAGATTGATGAAGAAGTTGAGATTGATGAAGTAACAGCTGCAGTTGAAGAAGAGGAAATTGAGGAAGTGGAGACTCGAGAACAAATTCACTTAACTGTTGATGAACTAAGAAAAAACTGGAACAATATTGCTGAAGGAATAGAAGGTCTTGAATCGCTTGTTATTGTAGATTTTCAAACTCTCGACACAGCTGATGAAAATGAAGGGTTTGGGTTTACAATTGATAACGGCTTATCTTTACAGGGGATAAATTATGAAGATGGCACAATAAAAGAAGTGTATGTTCATAGCGAATGGGATACTTTTAAAGAAGATCGCTTTTTTGACCTGATGGCTTGGGGTTTATTAATTGGAGCTCTCGAACCTAGTTTAACGGACGATGAACGAGGTGTCATTCTAACTAATGAATTAAACCTTGATGAAAAAATGAGCTTTTTACAAGAAGAGCAACTGTACAGAACAGAAAATTACACTTTGAAGCTTGCATTTTATGAGCAAATGGACATTATTAGACTTTCTGTTTTTGACCCTAATAAAGATTAAATCTTATTCAAGCCCTCATCATCCATACAGTGAGGGCTTTTCTTAATTGTCGTGCTAATATATCTACAGGTGATAATATGGATCATATAGAACGTAAGGTTAAGCAGATCATACAGAATGTGTTCACGTTGCAAGGAAGGTATCCAACACTGGAAGAGTTAATACAATGGACTGGGAGAGATAAGAAAAGTCTACTTGCGATTTTGAAGAAAATCGGAGTACTCTGAAGAAGAATGAAAGTCTGATTCGGTATTTACTAAAAACTCAAGCACCTTAAGCTCTATATCCCTTAGCTTTCTGTTTAATTTTGATTCAAATTCATTGATTAATTGGTTTAATGTTGGTTTCATCTATAACGCCTCCTGTTTCTTTAATAATAGACAAAAAGAGACAAGAATCAACATATTGAGTATGATTATCTAACATGAATTTTTTTTACAATTAATGTCAATATTATATTACATGGTTCAATACACTGAACACTCACACCCAACTAATCAGTCAACCATGTAATAAGCCCTCTTATGATGGTAAAGAGGGCTTTTTGTGTTTTACAAATAGATGCTTTCTTGGTACGAGTGTTCAAACATGACAAAAAGGTGTGATTTAATAAATCATTGATAAAAACTTTTGTCAAGCGTTTTGAAGGTTTACTCAAACATAAACAGCGTAAGGCGTTAAAATCAGAGCAATTCTAGCAAGAGACAAATTCGTTCAAAATGTCTAAAGAAAGCAGATAACATTCTCGCAAACTCGTAAATCCTTCTTTTTTCTACCCATTTCAAAGTTGACAAAATTAATTAAAATGGATTTTGATACAATATATGGTGTATTGAAAATAAATTCAAGCACAATATATTGAATCTAGTGGGTTTCATGTGGTAAGCTTACCCATGAAAAGTGAGTATTTCCCATTGTAAGAAAACTATAAAGTGGAAGTTCTCCTTTGTTTCTTATAGTATGGTTTTGGGAGGTGATAGAATGAAGAAGGCAAAAACGAACGTGTTAATGCTTTTATTTACTTTTGGTACTTTTCTTGTCCTTACGTTCCAGTTTGTTCTACAACTAGTTTCAGAACTCAACAAATAGCCCACCCTTTTACCCAATAATCGAAAGGTGAGCTACTTAGTTATTTAATGTTCGGACAGGCTAAAGGTGTCCTACCACCTTTAGCTCCCTATTTCTAATTCACAGTATATTAAAGTTGAGCCAAACTTGCAATAAAAGTTGCACCAAAAACGGCAATAAAAATTTACCATTTTGTGAATGCTGTTTAGTTTCAGTAATTGTAAGTACTTTTTATTTAGTAATAAACACAGAATAACCTTTGCTTTTTAACTCATTTGCTAAGCGATCAGTATTATCTTTATTTACAAAGGCTCCCACTTGTACATGATACAATTTATTTGTGTTTGATTGTGTAGAAGTGTTTTTAGACTGTGCTCTTTTCTTTAAGTTATAATGAGCTGCGATTGATTCAGCAGTTGTTTTAGCCACTAATCGTCTATAAGTATCACTCTTAAGTTTTGGTAAGTCTGTAGTTGAATCCATAAAGCCATATTCAACTAAAATAGCTGTCATTTTAGTTTCTTTTAAGACTTGGAAGTTAGCGGTCTTAACTCCTCTATTTCGTAGACCAGTAGCTTTAACCAAATCAGATTGCACACGTCTAGCAAGCGCATCAGCCTCTTTTGGCTTAGATGTATGTATATAGGTCTCAATACCACCATGACTCCCCATAACGCCTCTCAAAGCGTTAGCATGGATATCAATGTGTAAATCAGCGCCCCAAATATTAGATTTACTTGTACGAGTGCTTAAAGGCACATCTACATTCCCTGTGTTATCATGCACAAACTGAGTTTGCACACCTTCATACTTACTTAATTCCTCAGCCATGTAGTTAGCAACAGGTTTATTAAAGTGAAATTCTCTCATTCCATCAGGTGAGCGTTTCCCTGCTGTATTGTTGCCGTGACCTGCTGATAGTGAAATTTTCATTACTTACCTTCCTCCTTACCTTTACCAACTTTTTCACGATCAAAGTATTTTGTTAGAAATTTAATATCGATTCCAATTCGACTAAAATTCTCAACAATACTCATTCCTTCATAGGCTACGATTAAGCCAACACCTAATTTAACTATGTATCCATCAGCACTAACAAAAGCATCCATAAACACTAAAAAAGCCAGCGCTACAAATAGCCCGACTTTCTTAATCATTCCTACATAATTGATTGAACTATTTAATTTTTTCTCCGTGGCTGCTGCTAATAATCCAGTTATAATATCAAATAAAATAAACCCTAATGCAACATACCACACATTACCAACAACCATCATTATGTCAAAACTCCCTGTAAAGGTTGTCATCTGTTCCATTCTTTCACTCCTATCATAAATAAAAAAAAGCTGACAAAGTAATATGTCAGATCTTTTTTATTACTTTCTAATTGTTAAATTAAATGTAATTTTGTTTACAGATGGATCAGTTTTCGCAACTTCATCATTCAGTTGTTTCTGTATTTTAATTGTTTTTGTTGGGGTATTGTATCCAATTCGATTTCCTATTCTTTGAATAATTTCATCTAAGTTAATGCTTGAATTTCTTGAAGACAAAAAAGTATATTCAAGAATGTGGTTAGTAGGTCGTTTAATTAATAAATCTTGATTATGATTATTGTTAAATGCGTAGAAAACTATGCTACCTTTCTCAACCCCACCTAACACAACTTGACAACTAGCTTTCTCTATAGGTATTTCATTTATTAGATCCCCTCTAATTTTCTTAGCACATTCTAATAAATCCCTTTCCGACTCCTGATAACCCAAAACTTCTACAACTCTTTCTCCAAGTCCCTGATTCCCACCAAAAGCTACAAACTGTTTTTCACTTATTTTTCTAAACTTTTTATAAGACTGATGTATTTCTTCTCCAGTTTCTAAATTAACTACTAAACCATCTGATACTACGGTTATAAAATTTTCTCTAGCTAAGACTGAAACTAAACTCATAGTAATCCCCCCTATCCATTATTCGTTAATTATACAATAAACAGGAAGTATGTACTATTAATTTAGTAATATTTACTAGCATTAGAAATAAATGATTTGGCTCAGAATATAACACAACATCACACAAATAAAAAAGCCCTATTTAAGGACTAGCTGTCTATCTACTACTTTATAATTTTGAATATTGTTAGGAATGTCCCAACTATCAAGTAAAAAGAACTCATCCCATTGCTTCTCAGGGATGACAGGTCTTTTTAACTCACCAGCAATGGATTCTATAATGTTTCCTTCTTCATCCACATCACAATAAAATAAAACCCTCATCTTTTATCCCTCCAACCATACACCATTAAACCTGCAACGTGCTTCTTTTGTAGGGTCAGACGTTTTAATTTGAAAATAAAAATCTCGTCTCTCTAAATCGTCATTCGATGGAACACCTAGATCAATTGTAATTGTACCGCCATACGTCCCTTCTTCTGAATACAACTCATCGTTTGTACTGCTTCTCTCAGCTAAGATTCCACCTGTTTTTGTATCAACGATAGCAACAGAGCATACTCCTCCTGAATTGACATATTGAGAAATATCAATTTTTAAATATCTAGACTTATGAGCAAAACGGTAACGATCACAAGAGACATAATTCGTCGAATGTGTCCTAAACCATGAGTTCCTTGCTTCAACATCTACATGAGTAAAACTTGGGTTTGTTGTCTGAACATTAAAATCAAATTTAGCAATTCCATCTTCTACCCATGCATAACCATCTTCACGCTCAATATAAATCATTCCACCAAAATAAGCTGAACCACCAGAACCATGAAAAGCACGTTTAGATGAATCATCAGGATTAACTAAATGTAATCCTAAGTGATCCATAAATACGTTTGTATTTGCCATTAATCTACGTCTCTGTAAAGTTAAATCACCATCTGGAGTCGTTAGCTCACCTAATGTTTTATTGGTCATTTGAATACGAACCATAGTATCTGTCGCATTTTCACGTAAGTTAGAGAGCGTGACAGCCGTATGGATTAACTTAAGATTATAATCATACGTTTCTTTAAGCTCTACAACCCTAGCTTCTATATCTACATTCATAGGCTCATAGATGACAAAACCGTAATCACCCTCATTTGCTTCTTCACCTATTTCAGCTATATCAATAGTAATACTGAGTTGTGGCTCGTCTATCAATACTTTTTGCAGATGATTTTGCATCCCTTCAACAGTGCTTAGGTTCTCATTTACCACTGGATCAGCGTATATTTCACCAAATTTTTCAACGTTAGGAGAGATGTACTCTTTTTCAATTGGGTAGTTACCTTCATCATCTGGTGTGCCACCGTAACCACGAATTATTGTTGCCAGATTCTTTGTGGATATTTCCTTATTTAAAGTTTTAGTATTATAACCGTAACGATACTGAAAGTCTCTTTTTTGACCTATCTCACGTTGTAGGTATACTTGATACCCTTCAACGTAAAATTCTGCTCCATATCTGCTTAAAATTTTTTGAAAAAGGGACAAACAATTCTCTCTGCCAAAATTTTCAAATCGTTCAGCAAAGAAAGGATCAACAATTGTGTAGGAATAAGGTGTATTTTTAAATACAAACTCTAATACATTGGCAAATGTAATCGATCCATTATGCACTTTAAGTTGAATACAATTAAGCATATCGACAAAGAATCGATGTATAGCTTCAACTTGCTTAATTGACTTATGACCATTGCTCTGTTCATTTACTTGTTTAATGATGTATTCCTCACCTTCAAATGCAATAATACTCTCTGTATCTATCATGCCAAAAGAATGTTCATTGCTCTCATCTGGAACAACTAAAAAAGCTAACGTTTTTTCACCGTTAACCTGTCTTGTTCTTTCGAGTCCTTTTATGTTGGTTACAAGCTCTTCATTGCCGTTTATATCTTTTATAAGTAACAATATATCACCTCTCTTTTTAAACAAAATAAAGAGCCAACACAATGTGTGCTGACTCTTTAAGGATTATTTTTTTATGTATTTATTTGCAAAGTCATTAAAATAGTCTGATCTTTTTTGATTACAAAAGCTAATTAATGTTTGTCCTTCTTTTGGTACCACTTTAAAAAACAATTTAATTTTTTCACTATATTCTTCAGGATTATTATTATATTCTCTTATTTCAGTAGAGTAACTACCTAATTTATCAATGAATTTAACTGTTTCATTATAAGTTTCTTCATCAATATAGATTGCGTAAAACAAAGACTCCCTCTCATACTCGTAAAGCAATTCATTATGAAACAAGCGAACACTTTCTCTATCATCATCATTTTTAATATCAAACCGAAATAAGATTTCACTTGCAGAAAAACAAAGTTTATCAGTTAACCTCAATAAAGAATTAAGATTCTTTAGTCTTTCTTCTGCATTTTTTCGCTCTTCTGATTTTTTGAATAGCCATACAGTCACTCCACTTCCAACTAATACACCTATAGCAGGAGCTATAAAATCAGCTAATAAGGACAATGAGTTCACCACCTTTTAATAAACTCATTGTCGGATATTTGCAATTATTTATCAACTTTTTTTCAATATTGTTATTACCGATAAATACTAGGGGCTTTTCCTCATGCGTTTTAACTATGAAATAATGAAACTATGTTTATATACGCATTGATCTCCGAGTTTACATTATATCTATATCATTTGTATCAATGTTAATCAATTCCTTACTAACGCCCAACACCTCTGCAATTCTTTTACTAAAGTGTCTATCAGGATTTACAAATTTACCTTCTAATCCTAATTCTTTGATTACTTTTTCAATTCGTTCTTTTTCTTCTTTGTTTTTTAAATTTACAGTAATGGTGTCAATCATAAAATAATCTTCTTCGTAAGAATGATCAATTAGAACTTCAATCATGTTAAAACTCCCTTTTTTATTTTAATTATAACAGTTGAAAGTGGAGGTTTGTATATATAAAAAGGGACTAACATAAAATCAGCCCTAATTGATTAATTTATCTAGTGCACAGTTTCCTCCTATTGTTCAGTTATTTTAAATGGTTTTAATACTGCGTTCTTAGCCGCCAATTTTGATAAATAAGCAAGAAATTTATTTCCGCCATTATCAGGAATAAAAGGTGCATCAGCTAAAGTATCTTTTTTATAAGCACCTGCGAATAACACCTCGAACAATGCTAAGGCGGCAACATATCTACCTATACCTAAATCAAGATGATAGCCATCACGTGTCAATTCGTCATTAACTGCGTTTAAATAAGAATTGGTTCTAGCATTTTGGATAGCTGTGCCTGTCGGCAATAATATATCAATATCCGTTTCTTCTAACGCTTGTAAATATGCGCCAGTAATGGCATTATACATAGTTAACTGATCATTGTCGTAGTTAGCAAACCCACTATGTGTTGAATTAGTCGAATAAGCCCATGTCATATGAAGTCCTATTTTCAAATTAGCATTTGTTGCTTCTTGTTTAGCATGATTAATAAGATTATTCAGATATGGTTGAAATGTATCATACATTCCTGATAATGCAGATCCCTGTTGAAAAGTAAGAATATCCCAAGGCTCTTCTTTAAATGCGTCATCAAACGCCACATTATTAGTCGACACTTTTCCCTCTTCTGGAGTCCATTTAACGTAGGTATAGGACGGTTCATTTGTACTAACTTCATTCCACTGTCCTTCCAATGATTGTCCACCGATACTTAGGAAACCTATAACGGCATCAATTCCTGCCGAATGGCATATATCAAAAAGATGTTCTGACGCATCCCTCGCAAAAGAATTTCCTAACATTAAAAATTTTAGCCTTTTACTGATCGAACCACCACTCTCGACTTGTTTTTGTAATTCATGAAATTGTGACAATAATGTTCGTGTCTCAAAGTCCACAATATAACCGTGTAGTTCAAATCCGTCAAGATTAGGAAAAGCTGTTAATGTCGTACTAGATGGCTCAGCATCTTCTAATTGAATGTTGATAGCGAAGTGAGTACATGCGTCCGCTATTGAAATTACTCCATTTGTGTCAACTGTTTGAGCAGACAAAAGATCTTCTCCATTAAATTGAACTAATCGAACTTGTCCTGTTATGGGGTTTTTCAAGCTATATTTACGAACGATACCTGCTTCCACGAAGTAGTTATGCCAGTTAACACCCTCTGAGTAATTTCCAGTGGAACTTGCGTAGTAACCGATATTAATTGTTTCGTTCAGATCTTCCCATCTTTCACTACCTTGAATCGGAAATTGAGCATTAAAAACATCACCCACTAATTCATCGACTTTATAGGAAATACCGTCATTACTAGGGCGAATAATAATTTGGTAAAAATCATTAATTGAATCGAATGCCGTTAGACTTGTTCCTGCTGGGTCTGAACCTTCCAATCTCACATTGACACCAAACATAGTCGTATCTTCTAACACGGTGAAACTGCCGTTACTAATCAATTGTGAGTCTATACGGTTCCCTTCCGAATCGAACTCAACCACCCTTAAAGTAATTTCACTAGGATATTCTAAAACGAAATTTTTTACACTACCATTAAAAACGTCGAAGTGATACCAATTTGTCCCTGTAGCAAAATTACCACTGCTACTATTGTAGTATCCTATTTTAGTTTTACCTTTTCTATCTCCGTACAGAGTTTTGCGAGTTGTTAATATATTATTATCTTGATCGGTAACTCGACCATTTAAAACAGGAAAAAGATCTCTTGCTTGAACAACTTCGGCTGGATCATCGCCACTTGCAATAACTAAATTATTAATCTGTGTTTGTAAATCGGTAGTTGTTGCTTTTGTCGCTCGTTGTGTCAATTGCGTATCACTGTGATCTAACCTGTCGCGCAGAACATCAAAGTCTCCACGTGCATCCATAGCTTCATCAGGATTTGGATTTTCTTTAATCAGCGTATCAACACGCTTCTTTTGCTCTTTTATATCCGCTTCTATGTCCTTTGAATTAGCATTAATATCAATTCTAACTCTATCAAATTGTGTTCCAATTTTTTTATAAGGATATTTTGGCATTTACTCACCTTCCTTTACAAATAATAAAAGCGGAAGTCGAATTTGATTTCGAAGCTTCCGCTTGTGTTCTCTAATTTGAAATTGTTCCAGCCATTTTTTATGGAAATGACCTTTTTATTGCTTTCTCTAACAATTAAGAGGTTGTTACGAGTTGATCTGACACCTTCGAGACGTATAACATCATCACTATTAGTTGTCGCTGTATGTTCCCATATGTCACCTGTAGACTCATTTACAATACGCAACGAATCTGAAGCTCCAACATACTCAATAACTAGCTCCATATTGCTATCACGTGGGTTTACAATTACATCACCAGCATTATAAATACTAAATGAGGTAGTATTGTGCGTATACTTCAAATCCTCAGCAATTAATCCCTGACCAAATTGCAATATAGACGAATCAAAAGATAGTTCGTCCTGTGTTGTTGCAATCGATTCTGCATAATGTGACATTGATTCAAAATCAACGACAAATACACCTGAATTAACTATTCGCTCAGGTGTAAATGAGTTACTTACTTCAACTTTCCAACGCTTGGCTGGTTCATCATCTTTCACAATATAAAACTCTTCATCTTTAAATAGTGTTTGTAATAGTTCATTTCGTGCTAATGGATAATCATAAGAGTCAACTGCAAAAAACTGACATGTAGCTTGCATTTTTCGATTGTCGTAGTCTTTCCCAAGTCTTATTGATCCACTTTTCCCCTGTATTTTTTCCGAATAAATGATTGGAGAGAGTGAGTCAATTTGGAAAGAGCGAACGACTATATTTAAATCATCAGCCATGTCTATTACTGTGCCGTCTTGATAGACAATCTTAAAATTATGTATTGTTTTTGGTGCTTTAAACATTAATTTTCCCTCACTCCTCTCATCATTAATTTTGTATCTGTTTCTCTCTTTTGACGTGTCATTAAATCATGGTAAAAGTCTTTATCAATATTTCCTTCAACGGTTATGTATACGTTTTGCACATGTTCACTGACAGGTTTACTCATCGTATCCGATATCTTTTGTCCAATCATACCAAGAACAGAAGCTGAAAGAGGTAACGCTGCTTCTGGAGTACCAGATTCGCCAAAACCTTGAAGTCCATAAGGTGTGTTTAATACAGTAGGTTTAGTAAATAGACCTCCATGAGCATTCCAATTTATTCCGATTGACGGCATTTTATCTAACCAATCAATTGGATTCCTTGACCAGTTTTTAAGGCTGAAGCTAGGTACTTTAATCTTAGGTAATTCTAATTTCATACCAGTGAAGAAACCTTTAATTTTATCAACGGCTGTTTTTACTTTGTCTCTGGCTGTGTGAATCGGATTCAAGATTGCATCTTTCACTTCATTAAATCTTGTGACTGCAGAAGATTTGATTTCACTAAATTTATTTGAGATGTTTGTTTTCAATTCGTTTACCTTTGAGGTTACATTGCTTTTTATCTCAGTAAATCTACTTGTTAAAGCACTCCACAATTCCTTTACCTTGGCTTTTACAACGTCCCAGTTCTTCCATAACATCACACCAGCCGCAACTAACAAGCCGATAGCAATTACCACTAAGCCTATAGAATTCAATGCTAAAGCTGTATTAAACGCAAGCTGAATCGCTGTAATTGCTTTTGTAATTGCTCCATAAGCTGCTATAGCACCTGTAATGAGGTAGAAGGTTGTAATACCTGTTGCAATTCCAATAAGAATAGGCTCTACAATATTCCAATGGTCTTCTATCCACTTAGTTGTGTCCTTAATGGCTTCTACAACGTCCATAAGGACATCTTTAGCTACACCAAAGGAATCTGTAAACAATTGCTTTATTTCAGGTAGTTTTGGAGACAACCAATCCCATAACTCACTTAGGCGTGGCATTACTTCAGCACTGATAAAATCACTAACTTTTCCAATTGCTTCTCCTGCTACATCAAATGCACTTTCGAAAAACGATTGTACTAATGGTAATTTATCTTGCGCCCAATCCATCACTTTGTGAAGAGTAGGCATTACAGCAATTGCTATTTTTGTAGCAAAGAAGCCTAATTGATCTTTCATCTCTTCAACTTTTATTCTAAATTCGTTAGCTTTGTTTAAGTCTTCTTCACTAATAATATTCGCTGAATCTTTAGCTTTGTTCATTGCATCTGCACCCATATCAACTATAGGAGCAATATCTTTCCAAGAACCACCTAACAAATCTGTTCCAATCTTAGCTCGTTCGGTCTTATCTTCAACACCTGCTAATGCCTCTGTAATAGCGTTCATGCGTTCATCAGCGTTCATGTTAGCGACTTCTTCAACAGATAAACCAAGTGCCTCTAATGACTCAGCACCTTTACCACCACTATTAACCATTGTATCGAGTGATTTCGTAAGCTTTTGAGAGGCATTAGTCATTGCATCAGAGCTAACACCAGCTACTTTAGTTACCTTCTCCCAACGCTGAATCTCGTCTGTTGACATGCCTGTAATGGAATTTAAATCTAAGAGTCTATCTGCGGTGTTTCCCAACTTAACTCCAAGACCAAACATTGCTCCACCAGCTACTAAAGCACCTGCTCCAAGTGCTGCACCAAATTTAGCTGCAGTCTTTATACCCTTACCAAGCTTAGTACCTAGCCCCTCAGCTTCTTTTCCAGTTTTGCTAATTGATTTCTCAGCCGCATCTGAGTCTACTAGAATCGAACCTACCAACTTAAATATATTCATTTTTTATATCACCTCCAACTGTGGGAGTTCATTAACTCTTTTACATCTGCTAATATTTCCTCTGACGTTTTAGTTTCCACAACTTCATTTGCTTTCTGTGGCTTGTAAAACTCTTCAAAAGTTATGTAATTTTCCTCACTCATGTGTGGATATTGAGAAGCGTATAGCGTAAAATGTCTATCTTCTCGTTGTTTTTCGTATATCTGACTTATCATCTGTATACCATCGTCAATATCCATATCTAAAACAAAGGTTGGATCAGCATAACGAGAGTAAAGTAAATCATAAAATTCAAAGGGATCTATTTCCCTGCTGCTGACAAAAAACTTGCTAGTCCTTTTTGCTCCTTGAATAATGCGATAATCTGTAATGTATCCTCAATAGGCAACTCAGCAAATTCTTTAGCATCTATTCCCACTAATTCCGCAAGAAAAGCATTTACTTCCCCTTCAGCTAGATGTAGATTTTCCACAACTCTTTGAATCATTTGTGCTCCCATTTGCTTTTGTGTAATCTTTTCATTTACATCTAATTTCACGTTTAATTTCTTAAGAATCTTACTCATTTTAAAAATATCCATCGTTTTCAACGGTCTCATTTTGTATTCCATTATTAATAACTCCCCCTAATTTTTAATTGAAATAAATAAAGAAGCACCCTATAAAAGGATGCTTAATGGTTATACTGCTTTAGGATAAAAGATTGCGAATGGTGGGTTGTCTAAGTCCTCAGCTCCGTAATGACCTTCAAACTCCACAGAAATAACAGCTTCTCCTTTATCCTGTGTTTGAAGAGTTAAACCGTTTGTATTTAGAGCGTTGTAAATTTGAATGATTACTGGCTCTGCTGTACCTGACTTTTTCCCGACAAACGTAATATTATCAATATAATCAGTAATATCAATGTTACTTTTGGCTTTAATGATGTCGTATTCAAGATTAGTTGTGGTATCAGTTTCACTAGATGTTAACGCTTGTGCAAGTCCTTCTTTCGTTACTTCAATGACGTTAGCCGTCATTTTCACTTCCCAAGCATCAATTGTCTGCAATCCTTTAGCTTTACCTTTGAGTCCATCAACTTCAATGTTTCGTAGCTCTGGAATCGCTGAAAACTGTCCACCTCCTCTTGTAGCTCCTACGAGCTTCCCTGCTGTAACTGCTGAATCAAATGTATCTGCATCGATATCAAAGTTAATAAAAAAAGCTCCTGCATCAAGCAAGAGATTGTCGGCAGTTTTTGTTGTATAACCGCTATAATTTTTACCCATTTAATTTCCTCCTCTAATTAATCTAATAATTTCTTGTCAAAATACCTAAGTTGAAATATTAATTTCCTTCGTCTTAAGCCTATTTCTTTTTCATCTAATTCTGGCAAGCGATTCTCCCTATATATACTAAACTGGATATCTTCATCCGAATATCTATAATAGTTCAAACCCCTCCATAGATTAGATGCTAGTGTTTCTATTTCCGTTGTATCGACATTGTTGTCCCAAACGTCTACATCAAAATTAAATATCTCTTGTTCTCCAGCTGTAAATGAATTTGGAAAGTCGTAAATGATATATGGGAAGATTGCTGTACTAGGAGCTGTTTGATAATAAACCTGTGAATGGTATGATTTCAGTAGTGTGTTAATCTGTTTGCGTAGTTGTATCATGACTCAGCCCCATCTGGACTTTCATAGTCGCCTTCGCTTGTTCCTGCTAACGATGGATTCTCAGCGTTTAATCCGCTAAGATATTGAGCCTGTATGGCTTGTATTTGGTCTATGTTGTTGTATACTGTAGTACGTAAGATACCACGAGCAGGTGAACCATGAGTACCTAATTCACTCCTTGAACCATACCAGCTTCCATGCTTAAATCCGATCAGTAAATCTTTCGATTTAGAACGATTCCAGTACTGGGTCGATGTGTAAATCCGCTTTGATCTCTTCATGCCACGTAGTTTTTTCAACTCAATAATCAGAAGTTTCCTGATAAATTTGGCTGTATCTCGCAAAGCTGCCCTCGAAAGTTCTGTGATTGTGTAATTTATTTGGTCTACATTAGACGTGAAAGTTACTCCACCTTGTCTATCAATTTTAGTTACTGATTTAGGAAGTGCCATTGTTAACACCGCCTTCACAAATCAATTCGATTGTTTCAAAGTCACCTATACCTTTTGACTTCTTAGGCTCAAAAACTCTGATAACACTATATCTAGAACCTTCAAATTCTACATCTATCTCCTTTGCATAGTCGTACTTATTAACCACAAATACCACTTCGGGCTTAACTTGGTTAGACATGGCTGCATAATGCTCTGATCTCGTCACGGAAAGTACATCACACAATACATCTGTTTTAACTTCTTCAAAAATAGAATCACCTAAATCATTGGTATCATTGATAGTTTTAATAAGAGTCAATTCAAAATCAAATGCCATCTTATACACCACCATTAATCATAAGGTTGTGTAATCTAAACTGTAGATGCCTAGGCATACCATCAACACTATCCCTGTTTGAATATCTCCAAGCTGAATAATCTACAATAAACATAAAATGTCTAGGGTTAGTATCATCAATAACTATACCCTTTTCTTCTGTTAATTCATTAACAACACTCTCTAAGATGAACATAATATAGTTATCACGAACGTTAGAACGAATACCAATTCTTTCTTTAACTAGCGGTAATATAACCTCTTGTAACCTATCCATTATTCTTCACCGACTTCTTGAATCAAGACTTCACCAATCTTGTTTGATGTACTTGATAACTCCTCAATTCGGTCATTCTTTACACGTCCCTTGCGGGGGAATTTATCCCCTGCATGATAGACGTGACCATTATCTTGTAAGTCGGCAAAGTCTTTAATCACTATGTATTTAGCCATTTAATCCTTCACCTCTTTTATTAATTATGTATTAGATTAAGCTCCAGCAACTTCTTCAGTGAATGTGACATAGAAGCCTGCCTCAGTGTCAGTTTTCTCTACATCAAAACGAACAAACCCTGCTAGAAGTTGACCATATACATCATTATCTACCCATTTAACAGATGCACGTTTACGGTCAAATAGTGTAACAGATGCTTTAGGATCACCAACGAATCCAACTAGGTCACCATCTGCATCACCAATCATGTCATCATCTAATACAACGACTTCTTTTCCGAACAATTTCTTACCAGAGGCAACAGTAATGTCTGTTTGTAATAAATAACGTCCATCTGCATCTTTCATTGTGTCTAATACATTATACAAAGATGATGAAATGATAGCTTTCGCATTGTATACTTTCTTAATATCTTTATTGAACACCGCTTTTAAACCGTCTAGTCCAACAACAGCTTTAGGAGTAGCAGTTTTTAGAACTGTAGCGATTGCACCATTTTTAGTATTTAATTCTTGGTCTGCAATCTCATCAGCAATTAAACCAGTAACATCATAATCCGCATCATCAATTGCTTCTTGAGATACTGGGATGTAACCACGGTAAGTTTCAATGTCGTATGGAACCTCTGTAATACTAGGTTTAGCTAGTTCTGGGTTAGCTGCTAGTTCTGCAACAGAAGTCATTTTACTACCTGATTTCTTAATTACTGGATATTTACCAGAGCCACTATTTACTTTAGCAACATTAACTAATTTACTTAAGTCAATTACATCTTCTGGTGCTTCTTGTGGACTTAATAATTCCTCTGGAATCAACGCTCCACCCTCTACAGAAGTAAAACCATCACGAGTCTGCCCCTTTGAACGTACATAACCATTAATTGCTTCACGAATTTCTACATTTTTGTTTTTCATTTTTCTCTCTTCCCCTTTGTTGTTTTCTGGATTTTTATTATTTAATTCCTCAATTTGTGCTTCAAGACTAGCAATCTCTTCTTGAAGTTTACCTTTCTCTGTTTCTTGTTCTTCAATTTCCTTTTCATTAACATCTACATCAACTTCAATAGCAGTTAAATCTTCCTCACTTTCAACCGCTTCAACTGCTTCAGTTAATTCGCTACGTTTTACTAATAATGCTTGCATCTGTTCCTCAATTGTTGATAATGCGCTACGCTTCATGTTTAACTTAGCACCTAAAATAACTGGATTACCCATTTATTAATCTCTCCTTTAGCTTTTGTTTTCTTAATTCAAATTGTCTTTGTTTGTGCTGTTCAATATCCTTCTTTCTAGCTTGAACACCTGTATCTGCATAAGCAGGAAATGTACAAACACTAACTTCATGCAAGTCAATCTCACGCAATGTCCACTTCACTGAACCGTCATCACGAAAATCTGTAGATTCACTCAAAATATTGAATCCAAAACTACACTGGTCAACATCTCCACGCTTTACACGCTCATAAAGATTGACTGCATCTGTATCATTAGGATTTATTTTGATACTCCCCCAAAGTCCATGACTATCAACTTTCAATTCAAGTGTGTTTGATTTATTTCTACCAAGAACTAATCCTGTATCATGGTTGATAAGTGCACGAACATCATTACCTAATGTCTTATTAAATGCTTCTGGTGCAATTTCTTCATAAGCACCTTGCCATAACTCAGTTTCAGAATTAAAAACAGCGAAATAACCTTCAATTACTTTCTCATCATTATCTTCAGCTCTAGTTCTCAAATCAGATACAAGGCTTCTTGTTTGTGATTCTTCTCTAATTGTCATTTTTATTCATCACCTCCTTTAAGCTTGTTTTGATCTCCTAGCTGATTAGCTGGAATATAATTCTCTAACACTATCAACTCTTCCATCTCATCATCAGGATCTAATCCTACCCAGTTTCTTAGCTCATTCCTACGCATAGAGTTACGGTCAACCATCTGTGTCCCTGCTGTAACCATTTCAGTTAAGTCGTAAGAATATAAGCTACGTGGATTTAATTTGAAATACATGTTCGGGCTGTACAATAAATCCCTAGTTAATGTTTGCGAAATGATTTGACCTATTGAGAAAATCCTAGTATTAACGAAATTGTTATACTCAGCCTTATCAAATTTACCAACACCAAGAAAAAAAGCAGGGATTCCAAGTATCCCTGCTACCGTCTTCTTATCCAGTTCGACTGATTCGTTTATGGCGATATCTGTTAATGACAGTGGTTTTACTTGTTGTACATCAATCATTTCTGCAGGAATAATCCACGGTTGTCCAGCATTTGAAGATTCTAAATACTTCTTATAAACAGCATTACGACCTTCTTCACTTGATAACTCCGCAGTGTTTGAATCAACTTTTACAATTAGACTTGGCATATATTTCCCACTCATAAAACTATTCTTTGTCTTACTAGCTTGATTCAAATTTTTCACAATGTCTCGTAGCACAACCTTATAACCTGTGCCCTTGTACGGATAGTTAGGGTTTGGATTAAGTACAAAGTGTATTACCTCATCAGGACTATAAATCTTATCATTATAGTCAATAACGTACCCACCACTTATATCCTCAAAATTCACTGATGGCATTTGAAAAGGTGTTAAATCACTTATTAATCCATTAGAAGGATTTACACCAATATGCACAACTGAGTTACCATTACCATGTAGAAGCAGATCACTCACAATTTTATAGAGCCAGTTTTTACGTGTCATATATTTATAAGGTTCAACATCAATCTTTCTCGACAACTCATTTCTAACACGTTTATCACCTTTGTCTGTGTTTTCCATAAGGTGAATTGTCATATTAGATACCAAATCAGCAATCTTATCAACTGCTATTCTCACTTCAGGATTATCAGATAGCTTTGTATATCCGTTAATGTCTAATGTGTTATCAGTTTGATCAAGAAACCACCTAACTAAATTTGATTCTGCTCTTGTTTGTCTGTTTTTATTAATCATAAAACCCAATCTTAATCACCTCCTTTGTTGGTAAAGGTGATAAATGCTAGTCCCATAAACAATAAGCCTGTAACAATAAACCCTGCCATTGATGACCAAATAAAAAAGCCTATTGAAATTAATGACAACCCAATAAGCAAAAATATTTCTATTAAATTGTCTTTAAATACTTTCATAAAGTTCATTTATTCACCTCCACCTAACCATTTACTAGCAGTCCCGCTTTTTTGTAGATTCTTTAACATTTGCATAGAAGCAAATACACTTGCATCAAAAATGTCAATACGTTGAGTAGGCATTACTTTTTCATACTGTACTGCATCATCAGTTTTTTCTATTGCTTTAACATTCTGTACGCAATATTCAAAAGCATCGGAATGTAAATAATAAAACTTCTTATCTTTGACTTTACTTTCAATCCTTCTGAATCCTTCTGATTTCAAATGATACAACTGCGGTGTATCTTCAATTCTAAACCGATCCCTCTTCATTCCTAAAAAGAATTCCCTACCAAACTTGCGGTCAAATCCAACTTGTTTAATATTGAATCCTTTTGACCTCATTTTTTTAAACCACTTAATTACTTCTTGATGATCTGTTACTGCTGAGTTTGTCATTGTAAGCCATTTATCATCTTCCCATCCAAACAGAGGTATATTATCCTCGTCTGCCTTCTGGTGCGCTACCACTCTTGGGAAAAAAGCATGCGTAATAGCAATATCAATTTCCTTACCTTGGTGATTGTATGTACCATATAAAGCTGTTCCGACTAAATCATGTAGCTTCGCTAAATCTGCGCCTCCATACCAATCAATTGGTAATTTAGCTAACTCTTCAAGCGTCCAGTTATACTCTCTATCTGATTCTTGGAACTCATCAATATTAAAGTAAGCCCTCATAGCAGAAGTATAAATATTAAGTGACTTTGCTAAGAATGATTTACGTTGCTGAGGATCATTTTGTGCTTGCAAAGCATCATTTAATAGCTCTTTTCCTGAAACAGAAACATTGTAGTTTGGATTCGCTTTCTCATGTTCAATTGGATTCGTGTAATCAACTTCTCCATTTTCATCTTCATCAGCTTTAGCAATAAATACAAACAGTTGCTCGTCTTTAACTGTTCCCTCTAATATTTTTTGGCAATACTTCATTCTGTTGTAACAAAAACTATTAGGATTATCACCTGCCGTTGTGATCCCGATGCAAAGTGAGTTCCTGTAGGCTTTTCCAGATTCTTTGATGGTGTTATAATGACTAGCTGACTTATAAAGGTGCAACTCATCGAGTATTTGAATCAATGTATTCAATGAATCCATCCGATCACTGTTACCAGCAATTGTTTCAATTCGTAAATACCCATCCCCTAAATCTCCACTTATACTATGTTCTTGGTTATTGTCGAGAATGCGAAAGTTTTTATCCTCACCCATGTTACGCAAATTAAATAGTAGAAAGTTAAAGCTTTGCATGGCTTGTTTTAGTTTCTCACCTACGATTACAATTTCTGCTCCTGAACGTCTCTCTAATAAAGCTAAGCCCCATGATAATGCAGACATAAACGGACTCTTTCCTTGTTTACGTGCAAGCATTATGAACGATTCTTTGTATTTTCTAAGCTTTGTAGCCTTTTGAAAGAATCCTAGAAGATTATAAACAACAAACTTTTGCCACGGTTGCAATAAAAAAGGAGTGCCCCTTAACGGATACCCTTCCATATTTTCACCTTTTTGATGAACAAATGTCTCTTCAATTATTTGTATAACAAACTCTGCATCTTTAGGGTTGAAGTCATAATCAGGATTATCCATATCCCTAAGAAACCTTTGACACATTTGGATCTGTTCTTTGTTAGCAACCTTCCCACCTTCAATGATACTGTTAGCATATTCCATTACAACGTCATAATTTTTGTGTTTACTCAAGTTTACTCAACACACTTGCTAATGTAGATTTATTATTTGACTCTGCTGAAATACTTTCTGAGCTTTTAGGAGACAATCCTAATCTATCCGAATATGCTAATAAATCTTTCCTAAGTTTTTCAATTGAATCCACAATGGCAGATTTCTTAGGATTCCCTGCTGCTGTTTCAGTTTCGTATTTTCTACCACTTTCTTCAAAATCTCTTCTTGCTACTAAATAATCGTGATAAATATCAACGTAAATTTCAATTAAATCTCGATACTCTTTTTTATAAATTCCTAATGACTGCATGTCATCAACTGTTCGCTTTTTGATTGTATTTTTGGCTAAAATCCTTGCCATATCACCACCGTCCTTTTTGCTAAAAATGTTCCTAAAAAAGATTTTGGACAACTCGATCTATTGGAAAAAGTTCCCCTCCAACGGTTCCCTGTGACTATTCTGAATCATTTATAGGTGGGGGGTTACTCTTTCCTTCCATTGTTCACCAGTTAATGTTAACTCTCCTGTATTCCTGTCATGCATTCTCTCATGGCATTTGTTACAAAGTGAAATCAAGTTCCAATCACGTAATCCCCATTCAGGATTACTCTCCATTGTAAAACAATGATGAACTACAGTAGCCTCAGTTACCTTGCCGTATCTCTTACACTCTCTGCATTGATATTCATCTCTTCTTAATATTGTTGAGCGCTTACGCTTCCACTTCTTAGATAGATAGAATGGATTAGTCTGTTTCATTCACATTACTCCAATCAATAGGCTCAGCATGAATAACTGCTTGATGTTTAAACAACTCTCTATTCTGACACATCAACTGTTTCATTAATAATTAATAGCTTATCAATATAGCTCATTAACGCATCATCTAAGATAAGACTATTCACACTCGCTATTTCCATTTTACTGTCAATACTCCCAATCGTTTTAAAAAACTTCATCTACTCCACTCCCTCAGCTTCACGCTTCATTGCCTCATCATACAGCTTATCTATTACTTGCTTTCTGTACTTATCATCTCTCATAGCTTCAATACGAGCGTCCACATCATAACCCTGTTCCCTATAGCTATCTAACATTTTATCTAGTCTTGCTGATACACTTTCCATCATTCAACCTCCTAAATTAATAAGATAGTCGCTCTCACTTCTACAAATATTGTCTTTTTATGACAAGTAATGTAGAAAGCGTTACCATGTTATAACTTTTCATTTAATATAATACTTATATCCTACGTCCCTACGTCCAAGTTGTGTAAATACACAAACAGGAGGTAAGTAGTATGCAAATACATCTAAATAACAATAATGAAAAACTAAAAATTAAAATTGAGTTATTACGAATTTGCATGATATCGACTGGAATGCAGTTGGGACTAGATCACCCAAAAACCCTAAAATATAGTCAAGAACTTGATGTAGTCTTAAATGACTATCATCGGATTAAACCCAAACAATACTTCATTGTTTTTTCACTTTACAATAAAAGCTATACTGAACAGTTTCGCTCGCATTAATCACTCTTCAATGCAACTACTATCTAGATTTTTTAATATGTTGATGAAATTTATCTTCAATTCTAATCTTTTAGCTATAATTCTTTTGATTTTGATTCGAACATGCATTCACCACTCCTATAAATTAAATTTACGCATAAGAAAAAGACACTATTTAAAGTGTCTCCAATCCTTCTGATGATCTTATAATATCGTCATCTATGAATCCTCTTGCCCTATACCAACCTTCTGTGGTCTCAATTCTTAAATTTAAACTAGTTCCAAACAATTCAAGATAATTTTCAATTCCATCAAGCTCAACATACCATTCACCTGTTTCTTTAATATTTAATTGAGCCTCTTTAAAATTAATAAAGCCTTTTTCTTCTGAAATTATAGTTTTGACTGATTCTACTTTCATTCAATTATCACCTTTAAAATATACGTTTAAAATATACTGTGATAACTCTAAACTTTCTTTTACTGGATTATCCATTAGCCAATCTATTAAAGCTTTAACCTCATCTTTATCAAATCTGTGCTTAGGATCGGTAGCAGGAATATCCAACTTTGTTCTAATTAAATAACTGTGTTCTGCCAATTCTTCAGGAAGTTCTAATTTCAATAAATAACCTGTTAATAAGGTTGCGAAATCATTATTTCTTACTTCTTGTCCTTGTCTTGCTTTCTTCTCACTTTCTTGTTTCCTCAATTCATCTGCTTTATCACGTTGACTAATGATAGCCCTTTGCTGACCTGACAAATGTCTTGTATCATGTCTGAAACTCATTCTTATCATCTCCTTTTACCTAGCAGTTCGATAAAAAGAGAAAATTTCCTTCTTTATCCAAAATAATAAGCATCCATTAATTTGGATGCTTTTACCTAAAAACCTGTAATTGCTCTTGCCCTCGGACGGTCAGAACCAATAACTAACCTTGTTACTACCTTCATGTTAATTACATTCTCACCATCATCTGAGATGTACCAGTCGTCACGAGTTAATTTATCAATCAACTGTTCTTTTGTCTCAACTTCAATTTCAAGCGTTTTAGAATTATCTTTATCAAAGATGAATCTTACTCTAAACTTTTCCATTATGTATCACCTCCCATAACACCAATTCGACATCATAAGGAGAATGACCTCTATTTATGTAAATATTTGTCTTTCCCTTCCATCTAATTAACTTCTTTTACGCTCTTATTCGGATACGTATCCAATATCAGAGTAGCTAATTTCTCTCGATTAACTAAACGTACACCTGTCTTTTCAGCCAGTTCCTTAGCAGACTTAGTATAATTACTATTTGTAATAACCCAAGCCTCATCAGATTTGTAATATAACATTGCAGATTGAATTTCTTGAACGGCTTTAATTCCTACATTACCTTGGTATCGTTTAGCTTGAATTGCTATCTTAAAACCATCTTTTTCGATTAGTACATCTGCCCCAAAATCCCCACTATTAGGGGTTTTTATAACGCTATATCCACGAGATTTAAATAATTCTTTTAGATACCTCTCAAATTCATAACCATCCATTTGATCAATTTCATGTATCCCTGATTCCCTTAGACGTTTCAGCTTTAATAGTCTCAATTCCTCTAAACGTTTATTATCCTTTATAATTCCGTAAAAAGTTGATATCAACATCACAACAAGAATAAGTGTTAAAATCATCACTGAATAGCCTTTATTTTCGCTACTAAAATACGAAATAAAAAGGGCTATCCACATTATTGAATAAACAAATATTTTGGGTTTATTTCTTCTTTTTCCTCTTAGATTTTTCAACTCTTGAAATCCGTAAATTGATAAAACGCAAATTAAATATATTATGGCAGCGATTATAAGAATTTCTAATCCCATTTATATACAAACCTCCTTCCTGTTTTCCATCATTCTACCATTATACGACAGAATAGGAGGATTGTACTGATAATTTTATGTATTAAGCATTTGCTCCACTATGCAAATGCGTCCAACTTTTCCCATAGACAATGTTATGTGCGTTTCTATATGTCTGATCATAAGAATCTGCAACCATGTGAATGAATGTAGAAAGCTTATTGTTCTCATCCTCTTTCCACTCTGCAAGTTGCTCAAGGATTTCACATACTTCAGACTCTTTCAGCCTCTTGCCCTTACCCATTTTGGCTTTAGTACTATCTCGATACTGCGAGTGTCTTGTTGCCATTTTCAAATTATGTCTACTGTTGTTCCATCTTTCCTCTTCATTTGGATAATGGTCTACTTCAATCTTTCCACGCTTAAAAAACTCAAGAGGAATACCACTCACACTAGCCATAATTAATCTATGTACACCAACTCTTACAGTCACACCATTGTCATCAATTAAACTAGCATACACATAGCCATTATCATTAGGATTCACTTGCAGAAATCTACCTAGCTTCTTATTCCAAATTCGTCCATTTTCCGTATCAGATAAATAATTGCTCAAACCTCTATTAGCTGGAATTGGTGTTAATACTACTTCCTCATTATTAATCATTTCATTATTTACTTTTGTCATTTTACATTTCCCCTTTGTTTGATTATTTTGTTTTCGCTTATTTGCGACTGAATAAATAAAAGACACCAGCTAATGCCAGTGCCTTAAGGGGATAGATAACGCTATCCAAGCGTGGTTCGGTTCGAACCGAACCAAGTTCAATATTTAGTTGTTAAAAGAGTAATAAGTACTCTGTAAAATCCTCAAATAAATTACTCAAGGACTTTACACAGTCTAAAACTTATGATAAATTATAATTACGGTATCGTATGAACATTTTCAAATAAAAAAAGAAAAGGAAGAGAACTCTTTATGATCCTCTTAGTTCCCTTCCCTATATAGGCTATTATCTCATGCTTAAAAAATCGGCTTTTTTACTATGTTTATTAAACCTCAACTTGCTGTCACTTTCCCTTTTTGTCTCATCTTACTTTCTCTCTTAGCTTGCTTCTTAGCCTCATCCTTACATTCATCAGAACAATACTTTTCCTTATGTGTCATAGCTTCAAATTCAGTGCTACACTGACCACAATCCTTAGTCCCACTAACCCGGAACTTAATATTGTTCAACATAACATCCCCAAATACTTCCCATAGAGTCTTCTTATTATCTGCCTTCTTTTCTCTATATAGGAAATCAATAAGAATATCTGCAACCTCTTCCTCTTTCGCTCTTGGTTTAATTCCTTTTGCAACTGTCATGAAATCTTTCTTAATAATTTGAGCTACGTAAAGATACTTATTCTCTTTGTATCCATCACTCTCTTTATCAATCATCCACTTCTTACTCTTATTGACTAAGCGATACTTATCTGTAATTTCCTTGTATAGCTGCTGATTCTTAGTTGTTTTCTTGAAATTTTTATCCGTTAGAAGTATTCTGTAATCCAGTTTATCAGCTACTTTTCTAAAGTGGATTTTCTTTGTAGAAATAATGTCCTCAAGTCTATTAACAACAGGTGTATATTGATGGACTAACTCTCTCTCGACTGCCCCATCTGACTTTAGTACTTCCTCAAACTGTTTAACTACCTTTTCATCAACATCATTATCATCATAATCCTTTGCATATCGGAAGAAGTAAGGCACTTTCCCACTTGTATACTCCTTAATTTCTTTCATTGCTTGCTCTGGTGTTTTCTCAGGAAGAAACTTGGTCTTACTGTAGTCAATCATGAAGTTATTGTACATGCAAAGTAACTTAATAGCTGTGAGCTTATCTTCTGTAAATTCGCCCGAGCTTGAATAAATCTTAGTAATTTTATTTGAAATTTTCCCGATATTGCCTGCAAATGCAAGTTTCAAACTGTTGTAGATATTCTTTTCATCAATTTTTTCAAGTGGTGCTAATTCCATGTGATAAAAGAGTGGATTAATACCCTCCATATGCCCTTTAGCCACGGTGACGAAATGTTTGTTTGTGCAAACGTTAACTTCATCACCATCCCAATCGAATTGGAGAAGCCGACTGAGTAAATCCCAATTGCTCACATACAAGCCACCAGCAACGAACCATTCACTTAAATCTTTGTTCTTAACACTAGTGCGAATCCCATGCTCTCTGAATAGTTGAGGTGATCTTAAAATATCACATTCACCATAACTCAAATGCTTAGAGAATACCTTACCATCCCTTAATAGTCCTTTTGGCTTCTCAATTCTCAGAAATAAAAATTCACAATATCCATATAGATCAGGAAACACAAACATACGCTTACCTTCAATACGTAATGAACCTGCTCTAGCATCGTTAATCATCTTCTCTTTCTTATTCTTTACCATACTTTTCACGTGTGGATCATTAAGTAAATTATTATGTAGAAGCAATGCTTGCTGCAAGTGATTCTTATTATGATTCTCTTCTGTTGCTCCTAGAGTACGCAATAACCCTTCTTTACTACTGCCTAAGTTGTCTATATCATCATTCGTTAACTTAGCAATCTCTTTAAGGTCTTCACGCTCTAAGCTAGTCAAACTTTGGATGAATTGGTAATTTAGTGACATGTCCTTCGTGACATTCTCAACATTACAGATACCAGCTTCACACTCATAGGCTTTAAATAGCTCTTTGAACTCATCCCAATCCTTATAATACTTCCACATTTTAAGTTGACTGGAAGTAATTAGGATTTCAATACCCTCTGCTTCAATATCGTGTGTTTCTCCCCATACATCGGTAACTTTTGCGTTCTTTGCTACGTTCTTTGCATACCTCAAGAAATCGAACGGACAGAGCAAGCCTTTCGCCCAATTAAAGCGGAACTGGAAGCTTTTTTCAGATACAGAAGGTAATATCATCCCACACCCATCTGTTACATTCATCTCTAAGTCATCCTTCTTAACATCAGGTGTAATCTTGTATGTGTCACGATCAATAAAGTCCACTGTACCACCGACTGTCATTTCTAAGTCTGGAACAACTAAAACTTTATCAATATCGAATCCTTCCCACTTAGTCGTGGCTGAGTTCTGTAGCATTAGGTAGGCTAGATATTTGTTAATATTAACTCCCTGAGTCTCCTTATCACCTTTCTTAAATACAGTGTTATTGATTCTTTTTTTAGATAATCCACACATTAATTTTTGCTCAGTGGTATAGGTTTGACCCGTTTCTTTGTTCGTATGTACTTTATCAAGTGCTGACTTCTTAGCGAATACACATTTCTTTGTCTTTAATTGACCACTGGAAGAGGATAGATAAACGTAATCTTCACCGTTGTAAGTAAATCCCTTCATGATCAAATCCTCTAGAACTTTCTCATACAACACTTTCACAATGATTAACGCATCATTTACTTGCTCTACTTTTAGCTCCAGTGTTCTTGACAATGAAGATTCAAACAGAGCAACAACATTATAAGACTTGGGGATTTGCCTATCATCCTTCTCTATGAGTAATTCAGATGGATTTAATTCACGCTTCGATTCATTTTTATCAATTAGCGCTTTCAATTTTTTACTCTGTATAGAGACCTTTTTCTCAATGTCCTTAATCATACTGTCTATCGCATCAACCTTCGATAGCTTATGTTTTGCTGCTAATGCTTCAACTTCATCTTTAAGTGAATTATGTAGGTCTTTATTGTGATACTTTTTGAATTGCCCTTCTTCAATTGACTTGATAACTTCTAACTCAGACTTCTTAACTCTTAACTCCATTAATTGATTACCAATGTTTCCTTCTTTTTCATTAAAGAATGCACCCGTATTTACTGAATAGACTAATACACGATTTTCTAAGTTTGACAATAACATCGACCCCTTCAAAATTTGATTGATTAATATGTTATGTAAGAATAATCCTCAAAATTGACGTGAGCACGACTGTGCGCGCGGACAATTTAATATGTATCTATACTCTGTATCTCTTTATGTATCTATAACTGTATTTTTATATCTATACTCTTCTTTAAGCCTACCTACTTCCGTAGTAAATAGGACAGAGTCTAGTAGTTAATCTTCATTATGTAGTAATTGACCTTCTTTTATCTGGTAGCAAAATCATTTATCTAGTAGAAAATAGGATATGGCTCAATCCATTGATACATAAGGGTTTTAAAATCCTGCTTTTTGGTACATTTGAACCAACAATTTTGGTATATTTTCCACCTTCACATACGTATGATTTGCATATCTTGCAAAATCGATATAATTTCCATCCACTTCCCAGCCTACGTGCTCTAATTTAAATTTCTTAATCCAAATCAACTTATGCTTGAGCAATATCTTGTTATATTTATCAATCGTTTCTTTAGCAAACCCTGTCTCATTAGATATTGTTTCAATGGAAGCATACGCATGATCTTTATATAGCTCCAATCGGTTAATACGTGACTCGTAGTAATACATTAAACGAATACCAATAGTACCAATCTCATCAAGAATTTTCTTGTCTATGAGCCGTATATCAAGCTGTGTGAACATGTTTTTATTATGTAATGGTGTCATTTCCTTATTAATCTGAATCTCTAGAGCAGACCTTCTAGGCAATGTCTCAATCTTATTAAGTATTAAATTGTTTTCGTACAAGTTATGTAATACTGCTTTGAAGCTTCTATTATCTGATATGGATAAATAGCCTTTGAATGCCTTGTGATCAACTTCTAACGTCTCAGTCTTTCTCTTACCGTACATCTCACACAATTTAGCAAAAGCAACAAATGCCTTTGAGGTTATGTTTGGATTTCTTACCACTTCATCTGATAATAGTTGCAACTTAAAAATTTTAGTTTCATCTGCCATTCAACCACTCCTTTAATTGTTTTGTTATGTAATATTGCAGTATGTAATGTTACCTTATGTAATGTTAGATGCTGTTTCTAAACTCATCGTATTCTTCCTTTATGCTCTGGAACATCTTTGCGTTCCCACCCTTATCAGGATGAAGTATCTTAATCAACTTTTTATATTCCCTTTTAATTTCTTCATTGGTAGCTGTAGAGGATAAGCCCAGTTTCTCACGATAATTAATTTCAGGTAAAAAGTTGCTAACACCACTTGAAGCGTTTTTATACCACTCATCATATTGTTTCTCTGACTTCTCTTTATCCTCTTTAAACTGTTTTTCGATTATATCTAAGGCTTCATGAACGTCACGATCTTCAGTAGCCCAATTAATTAATATGGTATGAAATTTATCCCAATCAACCGTATCAACTTTTAGGAAATGGGTTAAATCGTATTTTCTGATCATCCCCATATAACGCTCAACATGAGTCAACTTAGCTCCTGCCTTAACAAAATTACTAAAGAATGCTATATGTTTCTTAAAGTGTTTCTGTTCATTAAGCCACCATATTGAAAGGTCAACTTCCTGTTGCTCGTCTTTTTCAAAATGATTAGCAATTAAGAAAGCAAGATCAATTGATATCCTATCGTCCATAATCTTTTTCTTAATTGAGTCAATCAGATTGTAGAAAACATTTATAAACTCGTTAGTGTATCTATCTTCACTGACTAGCTTCTTCTTTTCATTAAGTTGTTTTTTCAATAGTTCAGTATGCTCATTATCTAATCGCTCATAAGCATTTTCCAATCGACTATATTGCCTTTTGTAATTATTGAGCTTTGTTTTCAGATTATTAATCTCAGCAACCTTATCTCTTCCAGTCCTCTCATTAATAAACCTATTCAAATCTCCTGCATCAACAAGAAACCCTGCTTTCCTGTTCTCTGTTCTATTCGCCTTAATCTTCCCTTCTCTCAGCCACCTTCTCACAGTTTGAATGCTATCTGTTACACCAGCATCCTTTAACCTCTCCAACGCTTGCTCTACTGTCATCAATACCTCCTAATATTATGTCGTGTAATTTTAGACAAGGTAACGTTATAGACACGAACCTTGTCTGTGAATTAACTATAACATGACTGAATTTGGAAATCAACCCTATTCCCGAACTTTATAAATAAATTTTTTATTATAGTTCGGTTTTATTTAAAAAATTAAATACAACAAAACAACAACGTTCGTATTTTGGTAGTTTCGCAGTGATTTCCCACTATAAAAATACAACGTAACAACAATAGGTTTATGAAAACCGAATTAAAAGGTGAGAAATGATATTTTTTGTTCATTTTCTGTTACCTACATTCCTACAGAGTGTCGGTGGGTAGCGTTTTGACACAATGTAAAAATGCTCATACCTACCTCTCTCATACTCATTCTTGCTTCCATATGCTCTTGTTTCCAACTTGGATCATTGAATAAAATTGGTATTTTATTTGTTGTGACATACCGGATAGGCATGTTGTAGGAAAAGAATTAAGGAGGCTCCCTTAATCAGCTAAGAACTCCTCATACTTCTCCTCAATTGATTCATCAATAACTTCTGGTAATTCATCAGTAATAGCTTGCTTATCGTTCTCTGAGAGCGCAAGAAAAGCCTGTTTATAAAATCTAGCTAGTGATTCCATGATTACACGCCCAATGACCAAACAAAGCTAATAAATCCAACACACAATATAGCAGTTACAACAACTATTGCCTTCTCAGTTTCCATGCGTTTTAAACGTCCTATGAGCTTCATACAGACACCTTCTCACTAGCTAGTAGCTCTCTCAGCTCAGCATAATAAACCTCATCAAAAGTACGTTCACAAGCTCTAAACCAATATCCCTTAAAGTCTTTACGAACCTTATTTTGCTTGAGCTCATAGATACACGCTTTAAACGTTTTGACAACATCAATTGTTAACTCATCAAGTGTTACATCAAGGTTAGCTCTACGATATGCTAAACGCACCTTGTTGTAGAGAGCTTTAATTTCCACTGCTGTGCTATAAAAAGGCTTCACAGCGTTGATAAATGGCTGCGGTATATCTTTTGAAACAAAAGTATGATCAAGGTCATTGAGAGTTGGTACGTGCGTATCGTTGTTTTGATTATTTTGGTTTTGTTTTAAGAAGGTTTGGTCTTGTTGGTGTATCACTTTTTCAATAGCTTGTGTTTCAACCTTTCGTTTGTCACCATTGGTTACAATTGATTCTGTGTTTTGCTCTTCGGAAATTCCGACAAGTTCTAAAGGTTGAATTTGAATAGCATTTGAAGTCTGTTGCATATCTGAAGAACGTTTCATTTCGTATTGTTTGATTATTCCAAAATATTCTAGCGCCTTACAAGCACGAATAATAGTAACTCTCGACTTACCGATTAGCTCACCAATTTTATTCTTAGTAAGAAATGATACACCCTTGTATTTGGCACTGTAGCGATGTAAGAGGTCTAAAACAGCAACTTGAGTCTTATTTAACTGATCAGCAAACTGTTCCTTATAGGAACGCACAGCATTGTTTAAATCAGTGATATGGGTAAATGTAGATAGGTTTTGATACGTGGATTCTGAAGCTATGATTGTAATTGGTTTCTTGGACATTTCTTTCTCCTCAATGCCCCACTCTATCAATTTTATTCTTGTAAAATTACAAAGACTCTCGTATAGTAAAAATACGAGAGTGCTACAGGTAAAACCGTTGCTATTCCTTATAGAAAACCGATTGGGTATACATTAAAACCCTTGGTACATAAGGACTTTTCAAAATAACAATTTCAAATAATCCAAAGTCGGTCTTCAAAACCGCTTGGGAGGCGCGTGCCGTCTCCGGTAGGTTCGATTCCTACACAGTCCCGCCAAATTAAGGTTTTTATGGTTTCAAGGGTTTTAGATATCAAACGGTCTCGGTTGGATTTTAGGCGAAACCGTGGCAGACCGTTAAGGTGAGACCGCTTGAGTTCGTCTACATATTTATCCAATCTGTATCCTTCTACATCCAAAATGTGGGGGTTTTTTTCATGCCAATGGCTTTTCACAAAAAATGTGCTTACCTACCTCACACGCTTTATTGTTTGCTCTTTATGGTCTGCCGCTCCTGTTGCTATTACAACGGCGTCGATTTCAGGATTCTTCAACATTTCATCATAATCTGGATAGCCATACTCAATACCAAATTCTCCCTGAATTTTCTTAACTTGCTTTCAGTTCTGGCACACACCGCTATAACCTCTGCACCTGCAGCCCTTGACCAAATACAACCTACCCATACTTCCGATACCCACAATACCATATCTTATCTTTTCATCTCGTAACCTCCTGTTTTCATTCTATTTTTCTATAAGTTCTTACAGCCCGGTCATTTTCTTGATGTATTGTCTTGCTTTTAATGCGTATTCAAATGGATTTGCAAGAGCCGGATCTTGCTCTGCCTCTACAAGAAACCAGCCTTCATATCCCGATTCTTCCAGTGCCTTAAAAACACCCATAAAGTCGACAAATCCATCTCCCGGTACGGTAAAACAGCCTTCAAGCACAGCTTTGCGGAATTTGTATCCTTCTGCTATGGCAGCTTCCATTCTTTCTCTACGAATATCCTTTAGATGTACGTGTCCTATTCTAGGACCAAATAATCTGGCTGCCTCGACAGCATCTTCACTCGAAAAAGTAAAATGTCCCGTATCGTAGCATAGATAAACATCTTCAGGATTTGTGTGGTCTAGGAGTCTTTGGGTCTCTTCTATGGTCTGTACCACTGTTGCCATATGGTGATGAAAGCATAGCTTGAACCCACGTTCAGTAGCTATTTTCCCCAGCTTATTCAGGCCCTCCGTCAAACTTTGCCATTCTTCGTCTGTGGCAACAGGTTTTTTGTCTCCAAACATGGAGCATTCCTTAGCAAATAGATTGTAACTGAGTTCACATACATTAATACGGTTTGCACCCAGCAATTCCAAAAAGTACAACTGTTTAATGAATGCTTCTTCATTCTCTTCATAGGGTGTTGTACAAAGAAAAGAACTGAACCACTTACTGGCAATCTTTATTCTGCGAAGTTCAAGACTTTTTTTTAGAATAACCGGATCTGTGGGAAACCTGCCTCCGACTTCCGTTCCTGTAAAACCAGCTAAAGCCACCTCACTGATACACTGCTCAAAACTGTTTTCTTTCCCAAGTTCGGGCATATCATCATTGGTCCAACCAATAGGTGCGATACCGAGCCTTATTTTCTTGTTTTCAAACATAGTGTATCCTCCTTTCTATTAAACTCTACTAAACTTCTTCCCACTCACCTGTTTCGATGGATTTTAGTACTGCATCGACAATGCTGTCCACTTTAGCACCCATTTCGAAGGTACATGCATAGTCTGTACCCGTTGTAACCGCAGACAGGATTTCCTTGGCCTGAAGGATTTTCATGTCGTCAAACCCGATAGCGATGCCTCCCGCAGGTTGGAAAGCGGAGAATCCCTTATGATAGGGGTTTAGATGAACGGTCCTATAACCGCAATCACGTCCTTCATCCTTTTTAAAGTAAACTTGAACCTCACCCATACGTTGTAGGTCATAAATGACACTTCCCTGTGTTCCTTGAATCTCGTAATAAAAATAATTCTTACGGCCAGTGGCTACCCTGCTTGATCCAATACTGCCGATTGCTCCGTTTTTATACTTACAGAGGAATTGAATAATATCATCGTTTTCTACCACAGCTTTTTCCTTGGAACCTTTAGACACTGCTCTTTCCGGAATTACAATGCTTTGCATACCACTGACCTTCTCAATATCTCCGAGAAGTACATGAAATACACTCAATAAGTGGCAGCCCAAGTCTCCTAAGGCACCCGAACCAGCTAATCTATTAATGTGCCGCCATGTAATAGGAAGATCAGGATCCAGAAGCATGTCTTGGTCATAAGTGGCTGTTACACGCATAACCTGCCCTAAAGCACCGGTCTTGATAAGCTCTTCTACATAGGCATTGGCAGGATTCATTACATTAGAGTAACCCGCATAGTTTACTACGCCTTTTTCTTTTGCCAAGTCCGCCAGTTCTCTGGATTGCTTCCCAGAAATACTAAGCGGTTTTTCACAGAAAACATTTTTCCCATGCTCTAGCGCCGCTTTGGCCATTTCATAATGCATGGAATTTGGTGTTGAAATATCAATCAAATCGATGGTCGGATCCGTAATCACTTCCTTCCAATCTGTCGTATATCGATTATAGTTCAAGCTTTCTTTGGCTTGTTTCGCTAATGCTTCATTAATATCTGCAATGACCTCAAAAACAGGCACTCCAAATTCTGTTCCAAAAACAGATACTGCGTTACGAAAAGCCATGGTATGAGCCTTAGCCATCCAGCCAGCTCCAATAACACCGATTTTTACCTCTTTCATCTGTTCTACCTCCTAAAATACGCTTATGTTATAACAAAACATTCATTTTATGCTATGAATCACTGCTTGTTAATCCTCTGTATTCATTGTATTGTAGACACATACACAAGTCAGTATATAAATATGCTATAAAGTATACATTTCTTGCTTATTGAACTTTTAATGTTAGGAGATTAAAACATGGAATTAGGAATTTTGGAAAAAGACGGTATCTATTTTCCCACGATAAGTGATTTTGCGAAAGCAAATCTGTATTACCCCCATTGGGGCGCAACATATGTATGTGACAAACCTTATGAAGTCATCAGAGCCCACCATGACTCCTGCATTCTATTCTATATCCTAGAAGGCAGATTACACTTCAGATATAGAGACCAGTATTTTTGTGCAAAGAAAGACCAGATTGTTATTTTAAGTGGTAAGTTTCCGAACCACTACTATGCGACGGAACAAGTTCACTTCAACTGGTTTCATTTTTCAGGTGGAGCCACCGAAGAGTATGTCGAATTATTGTACAACATGAAGGGGGCTATTTTTACTGAGGAGACATCCCTTCAAGCAAAAGCTTATGT
This sequence comes from Halalkalibacter flavus, assembly GCF_036663575.1. Lineage (NCBI taxonomy): Bacteria > Bacillati > Bacillota > Bacilli > Caryophanales > Bacillaceae > Halalkalibacter > Halalkalibacter flavus. The sequence goes on along the minus strand of NZ_JAWRVK010000015.1, from coordinate 44,664 downwards.
CAAAGAAATGATGACCTTTTTAAAGAGCAATATAGGAGATGAGCACATAGCCACTCTTTATATTCAAGGGATTTTTAGTCTTTTTGAAGCAGAGCAATAAAGATGTCCAAAAAAATGAGGACATTCAAAAAGCTTGCGACTATTTGGATGTCCACTTTAAAGATAGTATATCTGTTAAAAATCTGGCTACCCGTTTCAATCTAAGTCCCTTTCATTTTAGTAGGCTATTTAAAAAAGAAGTTGGTAGTTCTCCTCATCAGTACCTAGTCAACCGACGCCTTTTAGAAGCCAAACAGCTGTTAGCCAATACCAATATGACCGTTGAAACCGTAGCCATGGAATGTGGCTTCAGCTCCACTTCCCACTTTATCAGAGCTTTCAAGGGCGCCATGGACATTACACCTAAGCAGTTTAGAAAAATGCCTTTTTGAGAAAGGGGCCAGTTGATTCTCTTCCTATGACAATTGCGCGCTTATAATTGTTAACCGCAGAGGGAGGCAGGCTTGAATCAATGGAAATGTGCGTGCATGCGTAACACACAAAAAGAAGGAGGAATATGATTACCTCCTTCTTTAATCTTTGTCTATGCTATAACACATACACCTAAAAATTAATTAAAATTCAATCGAGATATATTTAACCTCTAAGAATTCTTCAATGCCGTGATGTCCTCCTTCTCTTCCAAGACCGCTTTCTTTAAACCCTCCAAAGGGAGCCTGAGGTACAGAGGGAAGACCATCGTTGAGACCAATAATTCCATATTCTAGGCTTTCATATTCGTATTGCTCTGCCTAGATTTTCTGGTTACAACACCACTTCACTTTAGTCAATAAGTTTTCTGAAATTTCAAAATTGAATAATTTTGTTTATTTTCCTTTTTATGACAAAAGGAACTCATGTGAAACTTCTATTTTTCAATCAATCTTCAAAATAGGTAGGTTCTATAAACTCTTCTCACAATCTTCAAATCCTGAATCGTTCAATACTTGTAATATTGTTTCTCTATCATTCCGTGATTTAAAGCGATACTCTTCTCGATAATTTTCTGACCCTTTTCCCGTTATGATCATTCCATCGCCTTTTTTTAATAGAGATAGTACATATACGATCGCTTCCGTGCGATCGTCCATAACAACGATATTTTGGTATGGCTTGCTTAGTTCTCTTAACTCAGCCAACATCTGTTCTTTTTTCATCCCATTCAAATCATCCAATGTTAGGAATACATAGTCACTAAGGTTTTGACTGATTTCAACCATTGTTTCTCTTTTGGAACAATCTCTTTTCGCCCTAAAACCAAAAATATGATACAGATATTGTTCTGTGCATTCTTTTGCTGTTTTTAACGCGTACTGAAGCCCATCAGGTGTATGTGCATAATCAATAAACGCCTTTGTGCCATTTGGTATCACCACTGTTTCAAACCTTCCTGGGATACCTTCAAACGTTTCCAATGCCTCTATTACTTCTTTAGGAGAAAGACCTATCTCTCTTGCACATATGTAACTACCTATCGCATTAAAAACGTTGTGTTCACCTTGGATGTTCATATTGATGACATACTCTTTTCCATTGTCATCAATCACTAAATTCACTTCAGGAACAGTCTGATAAGATTTTATATAAATCGATTCAACACCTTTCGAATGTCCAAACGAAATGGAAGGGATCAATTCTTCTGCTAACTCTTCGTGTAATCTCTCTCCCCATGAACTATATGTCCCAACTATTCCTCTGCCTTCATTCTTTAGACACCGAAAGATTTTCTTCTTAGTTTGATAATAATTCTCAAGGTTTTTGTGATAATCTAGATGTTCGTGACTTAAATTCGTAAAAAGGGCATAATCAAACATTGGACCGTGTACCCGATATTGGTCTATACCATGAGATGAAACTTCCATAACGACATATTCATCTTCGCTTTCGTGAAGCATTTGTTGTAATAAAATGGCATCTGGCGTAGTTAAGCTGGATTCTCTCATGTTCCCATTTATCACATATTCAACCGTTCCTAACCTAGCAGCTGTTTTTCCATTATGTTTCAATATATGGTGTAACAAATATGAGGTTGTCGTTTTTCCATTTGTCCCTGTAATACCGATCATTTTATGCTTGTTGTGAGGCTTGTCGTAGAAATAATTTGCCAATATCGATAATGCCTTCCTTGAATCACGCACTTGGATATATGGAACCGTCAGCGTTTCCTTGAGTGTCTTTTGTCCAATAATAGCAGCAGCTCCATTTTCAATGGCAGAATGAATGAATCTGTGACCATCCGATTCATACCCAGAAACGGCAACAAATAGATTTCCGTCTTCTATTTTTCTTGAATCGAGTTGAATCCCCGTAATGTTAATATCTTCGTTACCTTGTATTCCTAAGGGTTGTAGCAAATAATTTAATGTTTTATTCATAAATTTTTACCCTCGGTTAATTTTTGTATTTAAATAGCAAGCTTTATTAATGTGTACAAATATCCATCAATTTACACGAAAATAGGAAATTTATCGTGACATATAATATATTTCGGTATATGAAATTAAACTCTTCGATAACCGTTTATACATCAAAAAAGAGGACCCCTCTGAGTCCTCTTCCTTCAACAAAATGGTTTTTTAAAGCTTCGAAATCTTAATCTTTAAATAATTGGACAAACATTTTCCCGTACGGACCACCTTCAATAATACCGATTCCTACTTCACCATAGTTTGTATTAAGAATATTAGCTCTATGTCCGTCAGAATTCATTAATGCTTGATGTGCAGCTTCGACCGTTTGGTTCCCTGCTAAGTTTTCCCCAGCTGTACGATAGCTTACATCAAATTGAGCTAACATATCAAAAGGAGAACCGTATGTTGGAGAATGATGTGAGAAATATTGATGATCAATCATATCTTGTGCTTTCACTCTAGCAACTTCTGTTAGTTGTTTGTTAACTTGTAAAGGAGTTAATCCGCGTTGAATTCTTTCTTGGTTAACTAAATCGACCATTTGCTGTTCTTCCTGTGTTAATTCTTTCTGCTCATCTTCCTTTGAAGGATTAGCTACTTGATTTTCAGTACTGGCTTCAGGTTGTACTTCTACAACAGACTGATCGTGTTCGACCTTATTTTGATCCTGTTCTAGTTTCTTAAATTGGCTTTCGTATGATTGATAGATTTCTTTATACCACTTTTCTAACGTTTCTTGATTAAATTCATTTACGTGAAACGTTTTAATTTGAACTTTCTCACTTGCATCAACCTGTCCACTAAAAGTTGTAGCAACTAAAGTTGTAGCAAGAAAAGCAGTAACCATTAATTTTTTCATCTATTTCCCTCCTAAGGAATGTTTTGTTGGATGACCCTTCTCTTAAAATGTATCATGTACCAGTCTGCAATCTCATTGGTAAAAACTAGATTAAAAGGAAATCTAGCAACCGTGATTTATTCTGACTTACCTGCAATAAAACTCTTGATATAACTGCAATTATTTCCTCAAAAACGATCCAATTCTTCAAAATGACAATTTCCAAATTTCATTAATCGTCGCTAATCTTATAGATTCCTACACAGTTGGTTACAGAACTGTAAAAAAGGACAACCTTTCTTACTCTGCCATGATCTCTGTACTTAACAAAATAATAAGAGTGCCCATTTTCATAAGGTAACTTTGAAGCAAGGTACATTCCCTTCACATAGGCATATGATAAATTTGATAACCCTTTGAAAGGAATGAATATAATGTATAATGTGCCTAAAACCACCCCATATCCTTATTATCCGAATAACAGTAGGGCTGATAATCATTCAGGTTATATGATCAGAAATCAATATGAAAACAAACAACAAGTGGAAAATATTCTATCTGCAATAAATCGAGAGGCTACAGCTATTGAATTCTATAGAAGATTAGCTAACGTAGCACCTGATCAAAGACATAAAAAAGATATTTTGCACACGTTAGAATCAAGAAAAGCCCATTTGAACCACTTTTCTCAAATTTTTATGACTCTTACCGGTAGACAGCCTGAGTATCAGATTACCAAAGTTCCTTTTCAAAGTTTTAGAGAAGGTTTGCAAAAGGCTAACGAAATAGAAGTAGAAAGCTATCATGAATATCAAAGAAGTTGTTCACTGACCCATGACCCAAATGTACAAAATGTTTTTTGGTGGGTATTACAAGGAGAACAAGAGAATGCTTCTAGAATACACTCTTTGATTGAAGAAGATTTGTATCGTTTAACCGATTATGGAACCGAGCCATTCGTCGTTGATATTGAAGAAGTTACAAAGCAAAACGACACGTTCCGAACCGCCTTATGGACAGGTGAACATTTGCAAGTAACGTTAATGAGTATCGGTGTAGGAGAAGATATCGGCTTAGAGATTCATCCACATCTAGATCAATTTCTCCGTATTGAAGATGGTCAAGGGCTAGTGCAAATGGGTGAAAGCAAAGATCAACTTAATTTCCAAGCAGAAGTCCGTGATGACTTTGCAATCATCATCCCTGCTGGAACATGGCACAATTTAACCAATACAGGTAATAAGCCTATTAAACTCTATTCCATCTATGCCCCACCACAGCATCCATATGGAACGGTTCATGAAACGAAAGCCATTGCAATGGCTGCTGAAGAGGATCATCACAACTAGCCATGTAAATCTATAAGCAAAAGTAAGTATAGGTATATTTCTAATCTTTTGTAGGAACAATTAGAAAATAGAATTAAACATAATGATAAAAAACGTTAAATTTATTTTAGGGATTTTAAAAAAAACGACTGAATTTTAATTAAGCTTGTTCACTTGTGAGGGGCAAAATAGCACTCTCACAAGTGAAAACATACAAATTCTACAACCTAAACACAATACAAATCTGTTATAAAAAGGCACAGAGAAATCAGCTGTTCTCCGTACCTTTACTTAGATACACGATGTCGCTTTTTTTTTATAAAATGTCAGTCCAGATTTTCACAGCCGTTGCAGTTATCAAAACAGCTAATATGCCTTGTAAAATTTTCGTCTTCATCTTCTTTCCTGCCATTGCACCTAGTGGAGAAGCTATTAAACTCGCAACAAGCATGATTGGAACTAACAAGAATGCCCCAGCTGCACCAACAATTCCAGACCCAACTCCCACGATTAAGGCAAGACTGACTGCTAACCATTTATTAAATGTTACTTGATCCATGGGAACATCATCAATTCCCTTTTTAGGGATAAACATCATCACAGCTGCAATTAACGCTAAAATCCCGTAAATAAGATTAATTCCAACCTCTGACATGAGTTTTGACCCATAACCACCAACGAAGCTACCAATTAGGATAGCTAATCCCATATAAATAATTATCGTCTTATTTAAGTATCCACCTTTGCGATAGGCCCAAACCCCTCCTATTGTTGCAAAAAACACCTGAACTGCACTAATACCTGAAACCTCATGAGCACTAAATACAGCTAAACCAAACAATGGCGGAATATAAAGCAGCATGGGATATTTAATAATGGATCCGCCTATTCCTAACATTCCTGAAATATAAGACCCTATGAAACCAATTAAAAAGATTGTAATAATAAAAGCAAAATCCATATAAACTACCTCCTCTTAAAGGAAAAGAGAGGACAATGAAAAGGTAAAACCAGCCTTCTCATTGTCCTCTACGAAATCGGTTCCCATTTCTATTAGCCTTTTTTTATCCAAAATTTCAACACACCATCTTCTTCAGTATCTGATAGTAACTCATGACCACCAGACTTTGCCCATGCTGCTAGATCATTTTTTGCCCCTTTATCGGTTGAGTGAATTTCTAAGATTTGACCTGACTCAAGTTCTGTCATAGCTTTCTTTGTGCTTACTATTGGCATTGGACATGCTAATCCTTTTGCGTCTAATACTTTATCTGAATTCATAATGAAACCTCCATTAATTTTGTTTTATTTTTACTCGTTATCTAACCGCACAACGGTTTGGCCCAATTTCCATTTCACGTTGTTTTTCTTCGTCTGGGCTGATTTTCCCCATATTTGTTTCACGAATTTCTTGGTAAGAGTTTGGTTGTGGTGGTAAGTTCTCTGTCACTAGTTCTCTAAATTCATTTTCATCTTCAATGTTTAACCCATGATTTTGTGCAAATAGTGTGCCTAATTTTTCTGCAACACTCCCATCTTCATTCAATTCTTCAATGATCATAAAGTGTGCTGGTAATACAATTAATTCTTCTGATAGTTCTCTATAACGTTTATAAAGTGACTCGCGTAAATCTCCGACCCAATCTTCTGCAAGGCCTGCTAGATCAGGTCTTCCGATTGAGTCTATGAATAAAATATCTCCGGATAATAGATATTTTTCATCAATAACAAATGAAGTCGAACCAATTGTGTGACCTGGTGAGTATAGTGCATGAATGTTGATCGTTGAATTTCCGATTTGTATGTCATTTCCGCCTTCAAGCGCTGCATATTCAAACACGACTTCACCTGCATCCTTTGGAGGTAACCAGTACGTTGCCCCAGTAGCTTCTGCAATGTTTCTTCCACCTGAGATGTGGTCAGCATGCAAGTGTGTATCAAATACGTGTGTAATGTTCGCTCCGATTTCTTTTGCAAAATTCACAAACACATCAGCCATACGTGTTGCATCGATAATCGCTGCTACCCCATTTGAAACAACCATATAGGATAGACACCCTTTACCTAGACGGACAAATTGATACAACTCACCACCGTCTTTCAAATCTCCTACTTTTACTGGTTCAAGATATTCACTCCAAGCTTTCATACCTCTCTCTAGATAAGCTACGTCTAACCCTTCATCAGAAAGCATCTCAGCTACCATCACGGAAGAACCTTCTTTCGCACAAACAACTATCACTTCTTTATCTGCTGGAATTTTATTCATAATTCCTTCTACGCCATCCAATAGTTCAAAGTAAGGGATATTGAAGTAATCAAAGTTTTCTCCTTCAATTTTCCAATCAGCGAAATCCCCTTCATTACGAACATCTAGAATAAACAGCTCTTTCTTTTCAATTACTTTTCTTGCTACTTCTTTTGAATTCATTGCTTTTACTGACATCTTGCATACCCCCTATAGTATATTGATGTTTAAAAAAATTTAATTAACAGTTTAACGTTACATCCGCACCCTTAGCGAATTCTAATTTAGACTATCTGTTGGATGATCCCATTCACTCATGCCAGGTACGACATTAATAACTGTTTTAAATCCTGCTTCCGTTAATTGTTGTGCAGCTAAATCACTACGGCTTCCAGTACGACAAACGACATAAACTTCTGCTTCCTTACTTAGTTCATTTAAACGATTCTCAAGCTCACCAAGTGGAATCGATTTTGCACCAGGAATATGGTTAAAAGCAAATTCAGACGATTCACGAACATCAAGGACTACAATGTCTTCATTATTAGTCAACTTCGCTTGAAGTTCTTCATTATTCATTACATGCGGATGCTTTTTCTCTTCTTTCTCTTCCACAGTCGCCTTACGAAGGTAATGTTTTAACACATCACCCTCTTCAACGGTTCCTAGATATTGATGTCCAGTGCTCTGTGCCCACGCTTTAATATCAGCAGTTGACCCTTTATCTGTTGCTTGAACTTCTAATACTTTCCCTGGCTCGAGGTCATTCATCGCTTTTCTTGTACGAACGATTGGCATTGGACAAGCTAATCCTTTTGCATCTACTAGTTGATCAAATTTGATAGTTTCCATATAATAGTCCTCCTCAGAACACATACCCATATAGGTATATTTGCAATCAAAAAAATTTACAGAACGTTACCTTCCCAGTTCATCATGCCTCCAACCATATTGGTAGCATGAAATCCGTGACTTGACAGAAACTCAGTGGCTCTTCCACTTCGAGCACCAGAGCGACAAACGATAATGTATTCTTTCGTTTTATCTAATTCATTAAGACGAAACTCTAGTAATCCAAGCGGGATGTTTACACTCCCAGGTATATGCCCTGTTGCTACCTCATCCGTTTCGGGTTAAATAAATAAGTTCACATTACCTTCTTCAGCATCAGCTAGATAAGCTGCAACACCAGCGTATTCTATATTCTCAATCAGTTCTTCTTTTTGTAGTCCTAATAAATCCATTGTCATTGTACAAGCAACTAGCTTCACGCCTTGTTCTTGAGCCATTTCTACTAAATCAGGTAGTGGCATCGCATTGTGTTTTTTCATTACGTGCTTAATCATTTTTGGTCCCATTCCAGCGAAGTTCATATTGGAAAGTCCCATGTTGTCAGCGCCTCGTGGCATAATTTTTGCAAACATTTTTTCTAAGAATCCCTTTTTAACTGGTACGTGTTGATCTTTTCTAAAAGCGTTTAGTCCCCAAAATGTTGAAAATATCGTTACTTCATGATCATAGGCTGCAGCACCGTTTGCGATAATAAAAGCTGCCATTGCTTTATCATAGTCACCACTAAATAAAATGATCGTTGTTTTCTTTTTGTCTTTCATGTTGTTCACTCCTCTAATGATATTAAACTTACATTACATATACCTGTATAGGTATATGACAAATCAAAAAAAAATCGAAATCTTACCCTAATTAATCCAGAACTTTAGCTCCTTCATCTTCTTGATCTAATAATAATTCATGCCCAACAGATTTCCTGTCAGTGAAATCATTCTCGGGCTTAACTTAACACTGTGGAGATCTTATCTACTTTTCACTAATAAATTAACGGCATCTTGGATAAGTGATTCGGTATCTTCACCTTTCTCAATCTGTTCTCTAACACAATGCTCGAGGTTTGTACTCACAATTAACCCAATCGTACGATCTAACGCATTTCTAGCTGCAGACAATTGAACGACTAATTCCTTGCAGTCCTTCTCCTCTTCCATCATTCGTAAAATCGCTTTTACTTGACCTTCTACACGTTTAACACTATGTTTTATTTTGTCATTATACTCCATAGGTTTCCCTCCTTTTTACATTAATAGAATGATAGTAATCAATCATTATACACCCTAGAAGTTATTTTAAGATTCACCAACTATGCAAGCATGCCCCCTTTTACATTAATCAAGTCTTGATAGTCAAGATACTTTGACGTATTGGTGGCTCACTTTAAGCCCCCCTTGCTGTTGATAGTTACACTATATACCCATAAGGGTATATAGTCAAGTGCTATTTTACGATATTTAAATAGTAAAAAGCAAACAGAACTAAAATAGAAACCACCACAGAAGACATGTAAAAAATAAACTTGAATGACGAATGAAATGTCTGAGTATTAATAGATTTACGATTACGAAAATAAATATATGTTGCAAGAGCAATCGTCAAAAACCCTAGCAGTAATGAAAACAAACTAAGAAACATAGCTAGAGTATGATTTAAAAAATTGTTCATAGGAGTATTAAAATGTAAAGTTGCTGCTAAAAATCCCACACCAATAATAGCAATAGCAGTTCGGATCCATGCCAAATATGTTCTTTCATTTGCTAAGTGCTGCTGAATATACTTCGATTCATCGTTCTGTTTCATCAATTAGATCCTCCATTAAGGAGAGGCTCTTAATACCGTATTCTTACAAGAGACTCTTTTTATATCTAAATACTTTTATCGATTCAACTGTATAATTCAGTCTTTCCTATAATAAAAATAGAGATACCAAATTACTTACAGGTATCTAACAAAATAAAGTTCCTTTCCTCTTGGAAACTTTAGAGGGGCTGAAAGGCCCCACTTAAAATTAGACTTCTTATAATTTGGAATCCATTCCAGAAGAATTCGATTTTCTTATTTCTAGTAAACCCCTTTAACGAAATACAAATACCCCTATACCTATACTATGATTATGATCATTGTTTGTCAATTATACTAACTATAATGTAAACAAGAAAAATAACTACGTTGGTATTGAACCTTTTCTCATCGTATTTATTGAACACATGACATTATTACCCAAACTGATTAGAAATAGATAGAGGGCCTTTAAATAGGTTTTTTAGTTATATAAAAAAGCGAGAGATAAACGCTCTTAATTTTTCATCGTATGTAATATCCCCTTATGCGTAAACTACCTTTGGGTAAAACCCAATAACCTTTTTGGAGGAATCATAATGAATTTAGCCGCTCATGAACTTTTAGAAACATCGGAAGCCCTGAGAACAAAAGCAGCAGAAATCGAAGAACATGGATTGTTCGCTAACCACTGTAGTGATCAACGTCTTAAAGGAATTTTATCAAAGCACCAACAACAAATGATCACATCCTATCAGCAAGGTATAAACCTAATACAAGGAAAAGGAGCTCAACTTACACACTCCACACCTAACTTCCACACACAAAACACAAACCCGAATGCGCATCACCAAGTAACCATGTCTGCACCAATGGCGAATACACAAACACTTTCTGATCAAACGATCGCTACACTAGCTCTTAATACTCATAAATCAGGTTCAGTAATGGGTATGCAATGGGCTAACGAGTGCGTTGATCCACAATTACGTATGTATCATGTAAATGGTGCAAATTTGTGTCAAGAAATGGCCTATGAGATTTGGTCATGGATGAATCAAAATGGCTATTACCAACCACCAACTTTTAACACGACACAAACGACTCAAATGATGGGTATGTTTCAGCCAATGGAAACAATGAACAATATGGGAATGATCAATATGCCAGGGCAACAGACAGGAATACAGGGGCAAATGCAATAATAACGATTTAAAATAAAGTTAGTATAGTGGGACGGGCGGTTCAGCCCGTTCCCTATTGTACTAATAAGAATATGATTGGGACATGTACATCTTTGAATGAATTTGATATATGAGGTAGCTTTAGACATTTTGAGTTATGCTACGGTCTTACACCTAAGCCCAACCGTACATTCATTTTATTGCCGGCATACATCACCATGTTTTGTATGGTGGTGATCCTGGTGGTGCATTGCCGATAATTTCTATCAATGGAATCACGTAGCCTATAGCGATAACTATTAGCATAATGACGATTACACGGCCCCAACGCTCTGTCCAATATGGTGTCTTCGCCGCATGCTCTTCTACGTCAGCAATTGGAAACTCTGATTCTCCTTTAGGCGCAAAAAACATAAGATGCACGACTGCATAGACTTGGAGAATGACACCGATCATTAGTAGTGTTCCCCCTACAGCTAAGAACATCAAATATGGATCCCATCCCAATGCCGTTGCATTGTCAAAGTAGGTTGTATAGGAAGTTCTACGAGGAGATCCGAGTAAACCGACCCAATGCATCGCAACGGCCATTAATGCCATACCTACTGTCCAAATCAATGTTTGGATCACTCCTAATTTATTCATTCTAGGTGTTAACACTCGTTTTGATAAATAAGGAACTAGCCAATAACTAATACCATAGAACGTGAGAACAACAGAAGTTCCTACAGTTAAATGGAAATGCCCGACAACCCACATCGTATTGTGAACAACTTGATTTAACTGGTTTGTACTTTGAACAATTCCTCCTGCACCACCTGGAATAAAGGCGATCATGGCAATCATCGGAGCTAGGAAACGAACATCACCCCATGGCAATTTTCTGAACCAACTAACAATACCTTTTCCACCTTTCTTCTTTGCCGTTTTCTCAAAAACAGAAAACATAGCATATGCAGTCATTAACGAAGGAAAACCAATCGCTAGACTCATAAACACGTGCAAAAACTTAACATGTTCTGTTATTCCAGGATCAATAATTTGATGATGGAAACCTCCCGGAATATTCATAATGACGAGTAGCATTATAACAACACGAGTTAGTGTATCACTAAAACGCCTTCCGCCGATGACCTTAGGTACAACCACATACCATGCAGACACAGCTGTTAAATACCAAATATTCACCAATGTATGTCCAAAAGCCCAAAATAGTGTACGAGCGAGCATCACATTGATCGTTTCAACCCAACCAATTGCCCAAGGGATAATCATTAACACTTCTATCGTAACGGGTATGCTTCCGAAGAATAAAAGGACAAATACCCCAGTGGCAAAATAAGCAAGGATTGGAACGTGCTGCCCTTTATTCAACTTCCTCCAATTTGCCACTTGGACAAATGCTCCAAACGCACACATCCATACACCTAATACAATAAATACTAAACCTATATAAAAAACAGGATGTGCTGCCATAGGTGGATAAAATGTATATAAAACAGAAGCCTTATTCATTAGAATCGGTACAACCGCAAGTACGAAGCCAATTATTTTTAATGCAAACCCGATCCATGCCAGCTTTCTCACTTTAGGAAGAAGACCGCCTAATGTATGAGAAAGTGCTGCATAGAAATAACCAATTGCAAAAAACGCCGTTAATACAACAACTAATAAAAAACCATGTGCTGTTAATACTTGATAATAAGTAAACCATGATGGCAATACTAGAAGACCTGCTCGGTTTAATCCTTGCAACAACCCTAACAACCCACCAAGAAGTAGTGCTGCAAAAGCTACAAGCAAATAGGATTTTGATATGATGGCATCTTCTGGACTTATTCCGAGCACTTTATTCGCTTTTTCGTTAAATGACTTTTTTATAATTGCTTCCATTTTGTCTTCCCCCCTTTATTTCACCGTAATTGTTGTAGCCATATGTTGATGACCAATACCACAGTACTCATTGCATATAACTAAATACTCACCGGGTTCATGAAATGTCTGTGATATTTTTTGTATATGTCCTGGCGTTACCATTGCATTTAAATTCGTACCAGCAACCTGGAATCCGTGCACTACATCTTTGGATGTCATCGTGAAATGAACTGTTGAACCAGCAGGGATTTCAATATTATTAGGGTTGAACCTAAAAATTCCCAATGTCATCACAACTTCATATTCATTCTCATCGATCTGTTTCACACCCGGATTATCAAACGGTGCTGTTTCATCCACCTTTTGTGGATCAATCGTTTCCATATGGCTCGGTGGCCCCATACCTAAAACAAATGTTTGATAACCCGTAAATAACATAAATCCTATGATCATTCCAAAACTTACAATAAGCCATATTTTTTCATCGAGATGAAATTTCATCACTACTCCCCCCTATATTCTGGCTAAATAAACCGAAAACATTAATAGATACGTTGCGAGAATACTTGCCGCTACCACTCCTAAAGAAAACCAAGTACCTATTCTTGGTTCATGCTCTTCCATAACTTCCTGCTTATTCTGTCTTTCTTCCATAGATCATCAACCTCCTTATCTTCTTACTCCTATCTTATTGAACAACGTTTCATGAGGTGGTGAGCTGAATCACTGATAAAGTGACTAAATCGTGAACACCTAATAAGATGACTTGAGCAAAATAAAAAAACAGCTCCGAAAGTCACATTAAAATTAGAAACTTCCGGAGCTATCAATTAGTTTACTATTTAGGTAATGTAACGATGATCATCAAAAGAAGTACAATCAAGATATAGTTGACGGAAAACAAAAACATGATTCGAGCCCAGCTAGAATCGTTTTTTGCAAAAAGTCCGTATAACGATAAAGCAAACCAAGAAACATTTAGGAAAGAGGTCAGAACAACGAAAAAAGTTCCTAGTGACATCAAATAAAAAGGCAATGGCAATAAGCAGCTAACATAGACTAGCATTTGCCGCTTTGTCACTTTAAGTCCGTGTACAACGGGAAGCATCGCAACTTGAGCAGCTTTGTAATCTTCATATTTCCGAATCGCTATCGCAAAAGTATGTGGCATTTGCCAAATAAATAGAATAAGACATATGACAATTGGAACGATCGTTATAGCTGGTTGTACAGCAGTCCAACCAATTAAAGGGGTTACAGCTCCAGAAACACTTCCAATAAGCGTATTTAGAGTATATCTACGTTTAGACCACATAGTGTACAAAACTACATAGGTGAACCATCCAACAAATGCAAAAATGGTTGCTTCCATGGTAGTAAAAAGTAAAAGAATTAATCCAAGGATTGTCAAGATGATCCCCATCATTAATGCGACATGAAGTGGAATCGTACCGGTTACCGTTGGACGACTTTTGGTTCTCTCCATTAACCGATCTAGATCAACTTCATACCAATTATTAAGAATAAGAGCACCTGCAATTACAAATGTACTTCCTATCATCGTTAGGAAAAAGGTGCCCCAATGATTGAAAAAAGTAGAATTAGAGAAATGTAGCGCCAACCAAAATCCAATAAATACTGGTAACACATTAGAAACTATTACCCCACGTTTCACAAGCAATGTTAATTCAGAAATCCAATATAGGAGCTCTCCCCATCGCATATAGGAAAACTTATTAATTCTCATCCAAATCACTCCAGTTAATTAGAAATAAAAAACGAATAAGCTAGAAAGACATAGCTTCTAACATTAACAGTATCAATTATAGGGAGGAAGCATAGTGATCCAAGTCACGTATTACTAACCATAAAATTTTCTATCACAATAAAAAGACTTCTACGAAAGATAGCTCTTACGTAGAAGTCTAAAAATCAAATTTCACATATATTTACTGCACAATGAGTTTAGCTGTCATTTTATCGTGATCAGCCCCACAAGGGATAGAGCAATATATTAAATATTCTCCTGGTGCTAGAGTTACTGTTTGTTCTCCATCTCCATCAATCTTTAGGTCTGTTCCTTCTATTTCCACACCATGATATCCTTCTATATTCTTTAATTGGATTGTTACTTCCCCAGCAGAAACAGTATATTCTTCTTGATCAAAATCCCAATTGGATGCCTCCAATATGACCGTGCTACCATTTTCACTTTCTATTGCCGAACCCTCTTCGCTTTCAGCTGTTGCTGCTTCATCACCACTGCCACCACAAGCCGCTAGAAAACCAATTAAAAAGATAGAAACTCCAGTAATTATTATTTTTTTCATATTGCATTCTCCTCACATTCATTCCAAATGCAGATTTAAGGATTGGCCTTGTAAAAGTACATTACATGCTAACGATTAGCCTAATTCGGAACACCAAGTGCAATTCTTGCGTAGCGGGACATCCGGTCTTTTGACCAAGGAGGACTCCAAACGACATCGACATGGATTTCATTGATTTCTTTAACTTGAGAAACTTTTGTTTTCAAATCAGCGATAATTTCTCCTGCCATCGGGCATCCCATTGAAGTCATGGTCATTTTAATTAAAACATCTTTGCCCTCATCCACAATTACTTCATAAATAAGTCCTAAATTCACAATGTCAATTCCAAGTTCAGGATCATTTACTTCTTCCAGTTTTTCATAAATTTGTTCCAATAATTGTTCCTTCATTTCATTCACCCCTTTTTTATTTACTGTTTAAGAACTCTGTTTCACTATAACCAATAAATTTTTGGGGGTTTGTGAGTTGAATCACATGTCTAATAGTAAAAGTTTTGATATTAGATAATTTCATCTTCCAAATTTTCTAATTTGATAAGGAAATATCCCTCTTCATCCGTCTCAATCATATCTTTCTTCCGTAAACGATTAATGGTACGATTTATCGTCTCTCTCGAAGTTCCAATCATATTGGCTAACTCTCTATTAGTAAAATGAGTTGTTAGTTTATACCGGTCACCGACCTTTTCGCCATTTGATTTACATAATCGTAGAAGTAACATCACAATTTGTTCATATGTGTCACGAAGGATTTTTTCCTCTAATCGATTCTGGAGATCTACAATTTTCTCTCCTAACACTTTGAACATCTTCATACATAGTTCAGGATATGTAAGAAGGATCTGTTCAAACTGCCCCACCGGGATAACAATTAACTCTGAGGTCTCAAGGATCTCAGCATGTGCAGGGAAGTTTCCTTTTCGGAAAAAACCAGCGTGTGGAAACATATCTCCAGCCTCTAGAATGGACACAATTTGTTCTTTGCCTGCCAGATCAGTTTTATTTATTTTCACCTTACCCGAATGAATAAAAAACACTCGATCAAGTGGTTCGCCTTGCATAAAAACAAATGACCTTGCCGGATAAATCCGTATTTGTGAAATGTCGACGATCGGCTGAATCTCTTCTTCTGAAAGCTCCTTAAAAAGAGATACTTCCTGTAGATGGTTTTTAATCACCGCTGTTTTCATATCAAAACCCCTTACTTATATATTCTTATATTTAATTGTAGTAAATCATCAAAAAGTGAACTGTGCGCTAGATCACAAGTATGTCTAATAGTGGGTTTAATTCTTGGACTGAACTTTTGTAAGACACTTTTCTTTTACTAGTGATCTAAATCACTACAAAGGGGATATTTCGTTGTTATCATTTACTTAGAGTTTCAAATTAACCAAATGGAGGAATTAAAATGGACCGAACATTTACTGAAACATCAGTTGTAG
This sequence comes from Halalkalibacter flavus, assembly GCF_036663575.1. Taxonomy (NCBI): domain Bacteria; kingdom Bacillati; phylum Bacillota; class Bacilli; order Caryophanales; family Bacillaceae; genus Halalkalibacter; species Halalkalibacter flavus. Next base: position 28,336 of record NZ_JAWRVK010000015.1, on the reverse strand, counting down.
GTGAAATCGTAACGAAATTTCCTAAGGCAAGTGACCTTTTCAAATCTTATCGCATTGACTTTTGTTGTGGCGGAAACCGTCCAATTATAGAGGCTATAAATGAAAGAAATCTTTCAGCAGAGGAAGTTTTAACAAACTTAAATACACTCTATCAAGAAACAATTGCATCAAATGAATCGAGAATCGAGTGGGAACGCGCATCATATAGTGAACTTATCGATTATATTATTAATAAGCATCACCGCTTTGTTAATGAAGAGTTTAGTCAATTAAGTCCTTACGTTACAAAAGTATTACGTGTACATGGGGCTGGACAACCTCATTTAGCTCAAATCCATCGTTTATTCCACGAATTACGTGTTGAATTAGAGCAACATTTACTAAAAGAAGAAACGGAAGATTTTCCTCTTATTTTAGAAGTTGAACAAAACAGAACGAAAGAAAACGTTGAGAAATTACAAAAGGTCGTTGAAGAACTAGAAAATGAACATAGCCACGCTGGGAATATTTTAAAAGAACTCCGTGAGGTTACAAACGACTTTACTCCTCCAGAAGGAGCTTGCGGTACGTATCGTTTAGTCTATCAACGTCTTGAGGACATTGAAGCTGATATGTTCCAACACATTCATTTAGAAAATAATGTGTTGTTCCCTCGAGCAGTAGCACAGGTCTAGTTCTCATACAGAATTCATGTAATCAGATAAAGGGGTTTATTAAAAAATCTGTTTTTACAAACTCCCTAAGCATTGCCCTCTTTGTTTCTGCTTATGAGAGAACCATTTTTTTCAACATAGAAACAAAGACATGAACGTTATTGCTCATGTCTTTGTTTTTTCTTGTTTTTGTTTTATCAGTGTTTTTTTGGAATATATATGCAATTCGGTTAACTTTCCATAATCTCCAGTTATCGCATACGCTCTAGAGCACGATATATTCGAATAAATGTTAATTAAGTCACAGTTGTTTGGAGAGTCTATTGTTACTATTAATAGATATTAAGGTCAAACTTAATAAATAGTTGAAATGGGGTGTATCTTTGAACTTTCCACAATTAAAAATAGGCCATATGGTGCCAGAGGTTCCAATCATTCAAGGTGGTATGGGTGTAGGGATTTCTTTAAGTCGGCTCGCATCTGCAGTTGCGAACGCCGGTGGAATCGGGATCATATCAGGGACGGGTATTACTGTCGATGAGATGAGATCACATATTAGGAAGACTAAGGAAAACATAAACAATTCAGGATATATTGGGGTAAACGTTCTCTTCTCCATGAATGACTTCGCTGAAAAGATGAAAGCAGCCATTGAAGAAAGAGTGGATTTCATTATATCAGGTGCTGGAATTTCAAGAGATATGTATACATGGGGCAAAGAAGCTGGCATCCCCGTCATCTCAATTGTATCTTCAGCGAAACTTGCTAAGCTATCAGAACGACTTGGTGCTTCCGCAGTTGTTGTAGAGGGGCATGAAGCTGGTGGGCACCTTGGTACTGATAGACCGTTGTTTGATATATTGCCGGAAGTGATAAAAGCGGTTAAAATTCCAGTCATTGCGGCTGGAGGAATTCTGAATGGAGAAGATCTCGCACGCGCTTTAAGTCTGGGAGCTTCTGGAGTACAAATGGGAACGAGGTTTGTGGCTAGTGAAGAGTGCGACGCACCGTTATCATTTAAAGAAAAATATGTACAAGCCAATCATGAAGACACTCTTTTGGTAAAAACAACTGTTGGTCTCCAGGGGCGTGCAATAAAAAACCATTTCACTGAACTTATTTCAGATGATAAAAAGTTAAAAATTAAAAAGTGCATTGATTGCTTGAAGAATTGTTCTTATCGTTTTTGTACGCTAGATTCTTTGATCACTTCTAAGAATGGAGATTGCGAAAATGGCTTAGTTTTCGCAGGTTCAAGAGTACATGAAATTAAAGATATTCTACCCGTTAAAACAATCATCGATAATATCATAAGAGAATATAAAGCTTGTATATGACAACTATGGATAATAATTGAAAGAATACGGTGGTGTCTCAAAAGTCAAAAACAGACCTTTTTTGAGACACCACCAACAAACTTCAAAATTTCAGTGTGAAGAATACGACTAATACTGCAATTAAGATTACTAAATTAATCATTTTTAATTGAAGTCATACATATGAATATTAAGATTGTAGTTACTTATTAGAAATACAAAGGATGTGTCCGCATGAGAATTTATGTGGCTAAAAATGGTGATACCCTTATAAAAATATCTGAAACATATAAAATTGAGCTTAATAAATTACTAATGTATAATCCACACATTTCAAATCCACTGATGAACATTGCTGGCTATAAAGTATATATCCCTTCTCCACCAAGTTTAGCAAAAGTTACATCACCTATTGATGAGTGTACATTGTCTCCTCCTTCAGACCCCCTCTCCTCTTGGATTCCACTTACATCTTTAGAACAAATGACTGATACTGATTATGACGTGCTTATCGTAGGGTCTGGTGCAGGAGGTGGAGCTGTACTAAGGAGATTAGCTGAACATTGGAGAAATAGTGGAAAAAAGGTTGGGATGATTGAAGCGGGAAACCTCTTACTCCCGACTCATGCAAGGAATATCCCAACGATGAATGATCCACGCTTCACTCAATATTTTCATACTGCTTCCAAATGGACCGGTAAATACCTACCTGATTTCCCCGGTGCCAGACAGCTTTTTGCTTTAGGGGGGAGAACGTTATTTTGGGGAATGTCTGCTCCTAGAATGGACCGTTCTGAGATTTTAAAATGGCCGATCCCCCTGAAAGAAATGAATTATTACTATGACATTGCTGAAAAAGTTATGAGGGTAACGACTGCGTATATGGAGGGATCTTCGCTTCAAGAAACCTTGTTAAAACGCCTACATGAAAACGGATTCCCGGAAGCAGCAGATGTTCCTACACCGGTTGATCTTCAGGTCACGAAATATGGAGAAATACATTCTGATGTATTTTGGAGTTCTATCTCAACTCTTGCTTATGCTTTAAATCGCATGCCTTTTGATTTAGCTATTAATGCCCGTGCGGTAGAATTGCTCGTCGAACAAAACAGGGCGGTCGGTGTAAAGGTAATGTCCCCTAATAAAAAGTCATATGTTCTAAAAGCAAAAACAATTGTCTTATCTGGGAGTACATTTGAAACCCCCCGACTATTGCTTCACTCAGGAATAAAGGGAAGAGCAATTGGTCATTATTTAACGAATCACTCCTTTCTCTTGGCAACGGCCAAAGTGAACCGACAAGAATTTCCAGAAGTACTCGGTACACTTAGTATATTTATTCCACAAACAACTAATCGTCTCTATCAAATTCAAATGGGTGGACCTGGCGGAGCCGATCAATGGTACCTTTGGTATCCACAGTATGAAGAAAAACCCTTGCTCGATGAATTATTAATCGGTATCAGTGCGTTCGGCAGAGTTGAATCACGCTTTGAAAATTATGTCACACTAGACCCACATGAACGAGATCAATATGGAGTACCTAAACTAAACGTTAATTTTTCTTATAGCCAAAAAGATAGAGAAATCATTGAACAAATGGCGGAGACTTTACATGAAGCTTCTTCTGCGATGAAGGCTGCCTTAGTTGCGAGAAACGGGCAACAACCCATTTGTCTTATGCCTCCGGGAAGTGACTATCACGAGGTAGGAACCTGTCGAATGGGGAATGATCCATACACTTCAGTTACGAATCCGTATGGTCAAGTTCATAGCATAGAGGGACTATATGTAGCTGATAATAGTATCTTTCCTTCAATGGGGGCAGCCAATCCTACATTAACAACTGTTGCTTTATCTATAAGAACAGCTGATTATATTGCAAGCAAACATATTTAAATACTTAATCAGATTTGGATCTTTAAACCGATTTTGAAGTTATACGCGGAGTCGATTCATTGCTTTAATTCTACTCGAATCTAATTTCCGGCCCTCTTTTCTATAACTTATTCAATAAGATAGAGAGAACAATGCCATCTGTCGAATGTTCTCTCTCCAATTTATCACATTAGTAAGAATTTGCCATTTCATATCCCTATTACATGATTTAATTCAATGCTATTATATTTGTTTACTTAACCAAAACAACATGCTTACTTATTGGGCTAATCTAGCAACTTTTTCTGAAAATCTAACCTTTGCTGCGCGTTACCCTTAATAATAATATCTACACCACTATCAATATTGCTTTCAACTTTTTCTCCCGTGATGACTTTCATTGCCGCTTCAACGCTTAAATATCCCATATCATAAGGATTTTGTGCTACTGTTCCAGGTAATTCCTCTTCTTCTACCAATTCAATCATATCATTTATACCATCTGCGCCAATGACCGGCATATGAAGACCATGTTCTTTCAAACTCTCAAAAGCACCTAATGCCATGATATCAGTTACAGCAAATACACCTTTAACATCAGGATGATTATATAAAATTGTTTCCATCACTTCTTTTATCACGTTTGTTTCGTTTGGTAAATCTATTTTTTCTACAGCTATACCGATTCCTATATCCTCAAGGCTTTTTTTAGCTCCATTTACCCTATCATTTGAAATAGAGTGGTTCATATCTCCTGCAATTATAGCCACTCTATCTCCAGGCTGAAGTTGAGAAGCTAATAACATTCCGCCTACTCTTCCTAATTCGAAATTATTCGTACCTATGTACGAGATTTTATTTTCCCAAGATTCATCTGAATCAACGAGCAATACAGGGATACTTTCTTTATGAAATTCCTTCAAAATAGGGATAACGTTGGAGTTCATAGGTGCAACAATTAATGCATCTGGATTTTGTTCAAGAGTGTCAAGTAACATATACTCCTGTAAAACTTCTTCAGAATCAACACTCGGTGCAATCACTTTGCCGTTTACACCAAAATCTTGAAATCCTTTCTCGGCTCCAGCTTTTAAAAGTTGCCAATATTGTGTATCTAAATCTTTTATTACAACTACGATTGTAGGTTTTTCATTACCTAATGCCTTTGACAGAAAAAAAACTAAGGTGACAGCTACGACTAGAAGATATAATAGAAGAGATCTATTCTTTAACATTAAAGCCTCCCTTTTGCATATATGTACAATGTTATGCTTCATTAGTTTTGGAGCTTACATTTATTTATTTTAAATGGTATCGGTTCCACACAAGACCCAAAAAATAATTTCCTTTCGCGTATGTATAGAGCAAAAATTCTGTGTTTTTATTCTACTTTCCTTACTAATAAATTGTCAATACAATCCCGCATTATACTCAAGAAATCTACGACGAATTTTCTCATTGAACGAAAATGCTGTAGCCACAAAGACATATGTAAGTATTTCTTATATGTGGGGTTGTCGCAAAAAATTTGTTTAGACCTTTTGCGACAACCCCGAAGCAATGAGCGGGAGGGCTATAACGTTAAAAAAGCTTAGAGTCAACTATTATTAAACATTATTTATCATCAACAATTAAATAATAAGCTTTAACCGGCCCATGTACCCCTACAACTAGGTTCATTTCAATATCTGCACTGTTACTAGGCCCAGAAATAAAGTTTATACAAGATGGAACCGTTCCTTGCTCTTGTTGCATTTGGTGAATATAACTAGTCGCTTGTGTCATCCGTGGCACAATTGTACTCTTTGGAATAATTGCAATATAAAAGGTTGGCAGTAAACTAACAGATCTGCCTTTCCCTTTATCACTTAATAAGACAACAGTGCCAGATTCAGCTAATGTTATATCTGCAAATGTAATTCCGATATCTGCTCTTTCAGCAATCTTCACATTCTCATCTACGATACTAGGATCCCATTTATGCACATCGATATTTTTAGAGGAAGCTTGTTCAAAGTAATGATCCACTCCGTACTCCTTAAATCTTGGATCATCCCAGCTTACAATCGACTTAGCGTTCCAGTCATCTACCACTCTTTCTAAAACCTTTTGAAGGGATTCGGTCGTCACTATTTCTACTTGTGTATGAATGTTCTTGCATTGTTCTTTTAATCTTTCAACTAATTGATCCTGACTTAATCCTTTAAATACATCATGCTGTGGCTGATGCTTCCAATTTGGCCTGGCGACAGGTGCGCTTTTTCGTTCCCGCCCCAGACTTTTTGCTATTTGGTCTAGAAAACGATCTTTATTTTGAATGCTCCCTGTTGTCATGACTTGTCGCCGCCTTTCTCACGTTTTTTGTACCATTCTCTGAAGCTCTGTTTACTTGGCTCTGGGAAATCCCGAATATCGGTCCACGGCTTAATTGGCCCTGGGCCTTTCTTGATTTTCCCTTTACTTACAAGGGGACCCATCAGCGTTGGGGCAGCTTTCGAACCAAGGTTGAAAAGTTTTGGAGAACTTGCAGCTAAAGAAAAACCTTTCATGGCAAGTTTTCCGCCAAAGCCTGCTCTTCCTTGCTCTTCCACAATGTTTCTGCGATGTTTAATGAGTAAATCATGTAAAGGGATCTTGACAGGACATGCTTCCGTACACGCACCGCATAAACTAGATGCATATGGCAATTCCTTGTAATCATCATAGCCGCCAAGTAATGGAGAAAGCACAGCACCAATTGGCCCTGGATAAATGGAACCATAAGAGTGTCCACCAACATGACGATAAATCGGACAAACATTAATACAGGCTGCACAACGAATGCATTGCAAGACTGATTGGAATTCTGTTCCTAAAATATCTGAACGTCCGTTATCAACAATCACAAGATGAAACTCCTCTGGGCCATCAACATCTCCTTCTTCTTTTGGTCCAGTTAACCCAGTAATATAACTTGTTAGTTTTTGTCCAACGGCACTTCGGCAAAGCATGCTGACCAAAATATCTAATTCTTCCCAAGTAGGTACGATTCTCTCCATACCCATAACCGTAATTTGCGTTTTCGGTAAGGTCGTTGCAAGTCTAGCATTCCCTTCATTTGTCACAAACGAGATGGCACCTGATTCTGCAACGGCAAAGTTACAACCAGTAATTCCAATATCTGCAGATAAAAATTCGCCACGTAATTGTTCTCTAGCAAACCAAGCGAGTTCCTCTGGCTTAGAAGATTTTGAGTAGCCTTTTTTATCTTCAAAAGTCTCCCTTATTTGATCCTTATTTTTGTGTAAGGCAGGAGCAACAATATGAGACGGTGGATCATGGTCATCAATTTGAAGGATGTATTCCCCTAAATCAGATTCTATCACTTCACAACCAGCTGCTTCTAACGCTTCATTCATACTGATCTCTTCGGTTACCATTGATTTAGATTTGATGACCTTTTTGGCTTCCTTTTGCTTGGCAATCTTTGTAATATATTCATTTGCTTCTTCCGCCGTTTGCGCAAAAAAGACATGTCCTCCTCTTTTCATCACATTTTCGGAAAGTTGATCTAAATAATAGTCTAAGTTCTCTAAAGTATGTTGACGTATCTCTTCAGATAATGAGCGCCATTCTTCCCAATTTCCTAACTCTTCCTGCGCATCTAGTTTTCTACCTTTTAGTCTTTCCTGTGCAGAAACCATCGCAGTTCGCATAAAATCATTGTTAATTCCCTTGTCGACTCGATCAAAAAACTTATCCTCACTGATTTTCATAGACACTAGCAATCACCACCTTTTATTGTTTGCTGTTTAACACTTGAGCGATATGCATGACCTTAATAGGCTTTCCCTGACGTTCAATTCTTCCACCAATATTCATCAAACAGCCACAATCGGCTCCAATTAAAACTTCTGCTTCCGTCTCTTCGATATGCTCAATTTTCTCATTGACCATCTGCTCTGAAATCGGCATCATCTTTACTGAAAACGTTCCTCCGAAGCCACAGCATGTCTCTTTATTTGGAAGACTGGCAAACTCTAATCCTTCTACATTTTCTAATAATTTCATAGGAGCATCCTTTACCCCTAAAAGGCGTGTCATATGGCAGGATGTATGGTACGTTGCTTTCTTATTGAAAATAGCTCCAATATCATCTTTCTTTAACACATCTACAAGAAATTGAGTAAATTCAAACGTCTTTTTTGCTAATGTATTCGCTTTTTCTTTCCATACTGGATCATCTTCAAACAAATGGCTGTATTCATGAATCATAGCCCCGCAAGAGCCTGAAGGAGTCACAACATAGTCAGCATGGTCAAATGTTCGAATCATATGCTTGGCAACGTCCTTTGTTTTTTTGTGATAGCCGCTGTTATATGCTGGTTGACCACAGCATGTTTGTGCTTGTGGAAAATCGACTTCACAGCCGTTTTTCTCAAGAATTTCAATAACATCTTTGCCGACACCTGGGTAAAACACATCAGCTAAGCACGTTACAAATAAAGATACTTTCATTGTTCTCCCCTCATTTCAGAGATTTAGTAAGGTTATTTACAAAGGTAACAATACCATTTGTCATAAGTCGCATATTTGACCGCTTTCTCAGCTACCGCCAACTTTTCTTTCACATTTCGTACTTCTCTTTCAAAATAGGAGCTTCATTTTCATTTTCTTTTTGCTGACGACACCACCTTGACTACGCTGAAGTTTCCCTTCACTTTCTAACTTCTCAAGGTCACGACGAATCGTCTCTTCTGTTACTTTAAATACTTGACTTAATTCAGAGACATGGATACTGCTCTTTTTTTCATTGACTAAATCTATAATCTATTCACGCATCTAAGCTACGAGCATTCTATCATCTCCTGAAAAAAGATGTTTTCATCTTTGATGTTACAATTCTTCGATTCAATTTTATCATTATTTATAGAAATAAGTAAAAAATGCAGTATAAAAATAGAATGCTAGAAATGGTACCCATGTTCTAGCATTCTAATAATTTTTGATTTAGGTATTAGTTCGATAAGGCCTTACTTGATAAAACAACAAGTAAAGGCCACTAATAAGTCAACTAAATTGGCTACGCGTTAATTTAGGTACATACAACGATAAAAAGAAAGATCGTGCCAAGCTAAACAAAACAAAAGCCAACCAAATACCATGCTGTTGATAAATAGGTACGAATAACCAAATTGCTAATAAAAATAAGATTAATGCGAGAGTAATGGAGTTTCTAACCGACTTTGCCTCAGTAGCTCCTGAAAAAATCCCCTCTAATTGCAATCCCCAAAATCCAACAAACGGGAATATGAGCAACCAAATTAAAAGATCGTTAGCAACGAGCCTTACATCAAGTAACGTTGTAAATAATGCAATGATCGGTTCACCAAATAATAAGATAACAAAAAACAATACAAACGCCGAGCCAAATCCCCATTGTCCAGATAAAGAAAATGCTCGTTTATAAAGCAAGAAGTTCTTTCCTCCTATAGCTCTTCCAACAAGAATACTTGATGCATTAGCAAAGCCGCCAAATAAATAAGCCATAATATAATGAACTTGTAATAAAATTGCATTGGCTGCTAGTGTAATTTCTCCCATACTTGCACCTTTTGCTGTAAAGACTCCAGTCATAATTAATAAACAAACAGTCCGTAAGAAAAAATCTCTATTTACTTTTAGCATCTTTATGAGAGGTTTAGACTCTAGTATCATTTGTAGATTTATGTGTGAAAACTTTCCCTTATTTGCTTGCACAATCAGCCAGGCTCCAAACAGAACAGCACTGATTTCAGAGATGACTGTCGCATAAGCTACTCCTGTAACGCCCATCCCTAATCCTAAAACAAAAACAATATCTAAAATGATATTTAAAAGATTCATCGTAATCTGAGTTGCTAAAGCTAAGCGAACTTTCCCCGTTCCAATCAGCCAACCAATCATCACATAGCTTAGTAGAATAAAGGGAGCTCCCCATATTCGGATCGAAAAATAAGTAGCAGCAAAACTTGATACCGCTTCGCTACTCCCAAATAAATGTAAAGCTATTTGTAAAATAGGCTGTTGTAAACTGATAAAAAGCAATCCAAAGATCATAGCTATCATCATTGGTCGTAGGAAAGATAAAAGTACCTCGTTTTGATTGTTTGCCCCTTCTGCTTGTGCTGTAAATCCACTCGTACTCACTCGGAGAAAACCAAGCAACCAATACATCGTATTAAAAATGACAGCTCCAATTGCTACTCCACCTAGAGCAGCCGGGTCAGGTATTTGACCAATTACAGCTGTATCAACTGCACCTAATATCGGAGTCGAAATCCCAGAAATAATGAGTGGGACTGCGAGCACTAAGTACTCCCTATGAGTAAAAGTCTTCGTTTTCTTTAATTCTAGTGATGACGATGTCGCTAACTTCATATGTTTCTCCTTCAATCATGTCTATCGTTCCTTCTCTTATTCAATCGACGCTGCTTGAATCAAAGCCTTCGTATAAGGATGACGTCCCTCATCATATATTTCTGACAACTCGAATTGATCGACAATAGAACCATCTTTAAGAACCATCACCTTATCACATAAAAACGAAACCGCTCTAATATCATGAGAAATAAAAAGAATCGTCATGTTCGTTTTTTTCTGCAGCTCTTTCAACAAACGTAAAATTTGCACTTGTACTGTAACATCTAAGCTTGCAGTGGGTTCATCGCAAACAAGAAGAGATGGTTCAATACTTATGGCTCTTGCGATACTAACTCGTTGTTTTTGTCCTCCACTTAATTCTCCCGGATAACGATCCACCATTTCTTTATCTAATCCAACTATCTCTAAAAGCTCTTGGGCTATTTCTTTCCTTGTAAGACCTTCTACTTTTAAAAAAGAGGGAGTGATTTCCTTAAAATTATCTAATGGCTCAAGTAAACTTTTCCAAATGGGCAATTTAGGATTCAACGTACTTGTCGAATCTTGAAAGACCATTTGGACACTTTTCCGAAACTGCCGTAAATCGGAACGTTTCCTCGGGGCTATCGTTTTACCATGGTAGGTGATGCTGCCTTCTTTATAAGTTTCCAATCCTAATAAAATTCTTCCTAACGTACTTTTCCCACTACCACTTTCCCCTACAATTCCTATGCATTCCCCTTCATTAACACGAAAGGAAATATGATTCAATGCTTGAACCTGTTTGGAATATTGTTTGAAAAGACCTTCTACAACTAAACTCATACAGATATCACTCTTTCTGTTACTAACGTTTCTCCAGGAAGAGCGAGTAAACAAGAACACAGCTTTTTGGTATAAGGATGTTGGTGATGACAACGAATTTGTTCCGGCAGTCCTTCTTCAACGATTTCGCCTTGATTCATGACATACATTCGATCCGTTCGCTTATATGCTTGGGCTAGATCGTGAGTAATCATTAAAACTGCACAGCCGGTTTCTTTGCGAACTTTATCAATATAATGTAATACCTTTTCACCATTCATCACATCTAGTGCCGTTGTCATTTCGTCACATATTAATAATGAAGGCTTTAGCGAAATGGCGGTTGCAATCGAAGCACGTTGCAATTGTCCGCCACTTAATTGAAATGGATAACTCAGGTAGACTCGTTTTGAGTCTAAACCCATTTCATCAAGAACTTGCAGAGCTATATTTTGTGCCTCTTTTTTTCGAACCTTTTGATGTGTACAGATTGTTTCAACCATTTGCTTTCCTATTTTAATGAATGGAGTAAAGCTCCCACGATAATCTTGAAAGATCATACCAATTTCATTTCCTAAAAGTTGACGGTGCTCTTCTGTAGAAATCTTTACTAAGTCGCTATTTTTAAAAAGAATCCGACCATTTATATTCATTCCATGTGGAAGAAGACCCATAATGGCTCTAGCTGTTAAACTTTTCCCACTGCCACTTTCACCGATGAGACCGACAATCTCCCCTTTATTCACCTCAATATGGACGTTTCTTAAAAGAGTTTTTTCACCGGCTTTTATTTTAATATACAAATCTTGAATTGATAGTAGAGATTCATTCACAAACCATCCCTCCCTTTTCGGATATCAAAGTAACTTTTCAGCCCATCTCCTAGTAAATTACAACATAAAACAGTTAACATAATGGCAAGCCCTGGATAAATCATTAAAGAAGGGACTACTTGAAAATATCCTCTTCCATCATTAAGCATTGCTCCCCATTCTGGGATTGGTGGTTGTGCTCCAAGACCGATATAGGATAATGCCGAAATTAGTAAAATCACTTTTCCTACATCGATCGCAGCCATGACAATAATGTCTGGCATGACTTGTGGAAGCAAATGCATACGAATTGTTTTGAAAGAGCTAGAATTAGAAACTTTTGAAACTAAAACATACTCTTTTTCTTTTTCAGCCAAGACTAATCCACGAACTACACGTGCATAAACAATCCACCGTACTAAAACAATAGCAATAATAATATTCGTCAAGCTAGGCCCTAACATTCCAGCAATAGCAATTGCTAGTATAAAGTCAGGAAAAGCTAAAATACCATCTATGATTCTCATAAAAAAGGCATCAATTTTTCCACCGATGTAACCAGAAAGAAGTCCAATGGGAACACCAATACAAATGGCCATGACAATGGCAAACATCCCTAACCCGATTGTCAACTTAGCACCATAAATAATTCTTGAAAATACGTCCCGACCTAGTTGGTCCGTCCCAAGCAAGTGTTCAGAAGACATTCCTTGTAACCTATTATTCATATCAATTTGAAATGGATCATGAGGAACAAACGCACCCCCAAAAAACGTTACACCTGCAAGAAAGAGCGCTAGGACGATCCCTATACTCATATTAGGATTACGGATCAGTCGAGAGGTTTTCATCATTGCTGTTTCCATTACCCTACTTCCTTTCCTTGCTTTATTTGTGGGTTAATCATTAAGTACATGACATCAACAATAAGATTTGATATCACAACTAAAAATCCCACTATAATAATATAACCTTGAATCACAGGATAATCACGCTGCATGACGGCATTTACAATCAATTCCCCCATCCCCGGCCAGGAAAAGAGGATCTCAATAACAGTAATTCCTCCAAGAAGACTACCAATGCTTAATCCAAACATTGTAACTAGAGGAATGAGACTCCCTCTAAGGGCATGAAAAAGAAGAATTCGCTCTTTCCGTAACCCTCTTGCTTTTGCTGCTTCAATATACGAGCTCTGTAATGTAGCAATAAGTCTTTCTCGTAATAACCTAATATACATTGGGGACATAGCAATGCCTAGTGTAATAGATGGCAAAACAAAATGAGCCAATGTACCTGTTCCCATGACAGGTAAAAGGTTAAATTTTAAAGAGAAAACATAAATTAATAGCAATCCTAACCAAAAACTTGGAATAGAAGCTCCCATCATTGCGATCCATCTGCTTACATAATCCGGCCAGCGACCTTCATAAACAGCTCCTAACACTCCTAATGGAACGGAAATGATAAAAAGTACCACCATGCCTCCTATCGTTAAAGCAACTGTTGCTGGCAATCTACTCATAATCATATCCAGTACCGGTCTTTTCGCAATGACCGATTCTCCTAAATCAAATTGAGCAACATTCCAAAGCCACTGACCGTATTGCACTAAGATTGGTTGATCATAACCAAATTCTTTCATCAATTTCTCTTCTTCTATTGTTGTCGATATCATATCGTCTACTTTTAGAATCGCTCTAATTGGATCACCCGGTGTGATTTTCATCAATAAAAAAGTCACAAATGATAGCACTAAGATCATAATAATTAATTGGACGAATCTTGAACCAATAATCGACAAAACCCTCATTTTCTTCACCTACCAAATTCTTATAAACTAACAAGAAAAGTGAAAGTGTCTTAAAAGGCACTTTCACTTTTCCACTATTCTACATCCATAGTATTTGTAATTAGGTAGTACTCTTCAGAGCCAGGGCTCCAGTTTTTAATTCGTTCACTAACTCCTACAATGATATGAGGATATAAAATAAATGATTGTGGAACTTCTTCCTGAATGATCTCAACCGCTTGCTTTTGCAAGGCAACTCGTTCATCAACGTTAGCTATTACATTTAATCGTTGTGTTAATTCATTTAGTTCTGGAATATTGATTTGCCCTGGATTCAAAGACCCCTCTGGTAAGTAGGCAACATTTAAGAAATATCCACCGTCTCCCCTAGGAGCTGTTAGCATCGAGTACGTCGCAAGATCCCATTCATCTTGTTGATCCCATAAATAACTATCAATATTTTCAACTGTTACAATGTTAATCTCTATTCCAATATTTGCCGCTTCCGCTTGCAAGTATTGCGCCATTAAAGGTAGTTCAGGTCTTCCTTGAAATGTTGCCAATGTTAATGTAAGAGACTCTCCATCTTTTTCTAATTTCCCATTTTCATTTTTCTCATATCCAGCCTGTTTCAATAAGGCTTCTGCTTGAGATGGATCGTAACTTTCTGGCTCTTCATTATTTGCGAATGCAAAGTCAGGGTTGAACGGTCCATTTGCAGCTGTTGCATGTCCATTCATGATTTCACTTACTGCGACGTCACGGTTTATTAGTAGATCGATCGCTTTTCGAACGTGTAAGTCTTGTAAGGCAGGTTTTGCTGCATTATACAGAACGAAATGAGCTCGCAAACTCGACACCGATTCAACACGAAGGTTATCATTAGCTTCAACTGGATCTAACGTCTCAGGAGGCAAATGATAGGCTATGTCAGCTTCACCTGATTGAAGGGCAAGTGCACGGACATTTCCATCAGAGTTAAACTTGACCGTCACTTCATCTAAATTTGCTGCTCCATCCCAATAACCGTCATATCTTTCTAGTTTCACTTCTGCTTCCGATGTAAAATCAACTACTTGGAATGGACCTGTTGCTATTGGTTGTTCACTAATATTTTCTGCATCAACCTTGATGATGGAAGCATTTGTATGTACCAATTCTGAGACAAAAGCCGGGTACTCTTCGGTAGTAGTAAACGTAATATCCTGGCCACTTGCTTCCATTGTGTCAATTTTTAGATTGGATGCAAGTGCGTCGTTGACTTCCATTATACGCTCAAACGAAGCTTTTACCGCTTCCCCATTAACTGCGGTTCCATCATGGAATGTGACTCCCTCTCTAATTGTAAACGTCCATGTTCTATCATCGTTTTGTTCCCAAGATTCAGCTAACCATGGTTTGATGTCTAAATCTTCATCTACCTTCACTAACGTCTCTGCAATTCCTGCACGTACACCCATCCAATCTTGATGTGGGTCTATTGTTGTAGATGCAAAGCTAAACAATAGCGTTATTGACTTATCACCGGTTTCAGAAGATATTTCACTTTCCCCTTGCGAACTAGGATCCTCGCCTGAGTTACACCCCGTAACAAAAGCAAGAATCATAGCAAAAACGAGATACATCATTAATTGTTTTTGAAACATTACTCCACTCCTTTTTTTAACCACATGTACATATAATAGAACAAATCGTAACGATTATTATTTCCACTTATCTAATTTACTTTAAGAAATTACTGAATGTCAATCATAAATCGTAACCATTATGAAATATTTTCTAGTTTAATTAAGATTCTATTATTTTTTTTTCATAGAGCAGCAAAAAAAAGTTGTCCCAAATGTTTATTACCTTTTAGGACAACTTCAAAGAATAATAGCCGTACGGACTTTTCTTCTTTTCCTCTTTAAGCCACTTTGGAATAATTTTAGCTATAAAAATTGTCTGAGGTTTTTCATAATATTATTCTTCCGGACTATTATTTGTGATGTTACAATAGAACCTTATTATGAATTTAGAAAGAGTGACAGCTTATGGTAGAATCAAACAAGCATCAATTTTTTATTGCGACAGGTTGCCTTATTTTGTTTATTTTTATAGCTATTCTTTCCTACCGTAACCAATTGGTTTTTTTTGATCAAACGATTATTTCGTGGGTAACAGAGAATGCATCCCCATTATTAATCTTATTCATGGAATGGATTACGAAAATCGGTTCAGGCGAGGTCATTTTAGTTACAACTTTCGCTATTGGTTTTTATTTATTAGTTAGAAAGATGTGGGGATATGCTCTATTTTTATTTACAGTTACATTTGGTGGTATCGCATTAAACTTCCTTCTTAAAATCCTGTTTCAACGGGAAAGACCCGGCGAGATGAGTGTAATTGAGGTATTCGGTTACTCATTAGAAGTTGCCTCCTATAGCTTTCCTAGCGGTCATACTATGAGAAGTTTTATTTTCTTTTCATTCTTAATTTATATTTGTATTCATATTATCAGAGATTCGTTCACAAAGGTTTCGTTTACCCTTCTTTTCATTTTAATGATTGTTTTGGTTAGTTTAAGCCGAGTGATTGTAGGAGCACACTTTCCATCAGATATTCTTGCAGCGGGAACGGTATCCATTGCGTGGTTCTATTTTTGTTTGCTATTCCTTCGCTTTTTGTTAAAAGGCAGAATATCCTATACGTAAAGTATTCATTACCTAGGATAAGTAAATGGATGTGAAAATTCCAAACACGTTAAAGGCGCCAAAAATGGCGCCTTTACTTATGAACTAATGATCGATAGTCAATACAGCATTTCGTACAGCCATTCCAAGAAAAAACTTTTCTTTGCTTATGTATACAAGATATACAAAGCAACCGTTCACAATAAGGACATTCCTTCCCATTTGACTCTACTTGATCAATAGATCCGCAATCTGCGCAACGTGATATCGCCATATTAACCTCCTCCTCCATACAAGAGTATGGAGGGACATACAGACTTAGACCTGAAATATTTTAAATAAAAATTCTCTTAGCTGAACAAGAAAATATACACAGAAAAGCATTACCTTTCCTGTGTATATCAACAAATTGACTATAATAAAGCTAGCTATAAATGAGGCTACTGAAAAAGTCATTTTTAGTCAATTCGAGGAAGCAGCAATGGCTCCACACGTTGCGCGCCTGCTATGAGAAACCCACTCATAACAGGCTTTAAGACAAAGCAACGGTTCCGCTCATTGCTTAAAGGCCATTGAAAAAGGTCAAAACCGTACCTTTTTCAGTGGCCTCTCTATAAATCAGCCTATCTATCCATACTTGCCCAAAACCTATTTGCCATATCAACGACATCGCTGCTCCCGCGGCCTTCAACCATTAAGGTGACAAGAAAATCGCGATTGTTAACATCTACACTTGTATACCAACCAATTTCGTCACCCTCCGTACCTTGAGTGTCTTTAATCTCTGCAGTTCCTGTTTTTCCAGCAAGTGTACGAGTATGTCCCGTGCTTCCTCTGTATGCTGTCCCATTTGGCTCATTAACTACCGCAAAGAGTGTTTCTAATACCGTTTCTGCTGTACTTGGTTCTATAACGTGTTCTTTCCATGGTTTCGACTCACTTTCCATAAAAAGTATCGGTTGAATAATGGTACCCTCATTTACGAACATTGTATATAAACTACTTAAATGAACAGGGTTCATTTGTACTTCTCCTTGTCCATAACCCGTATCAGCTAAAAGAATTTCATCATCAAGTCCTTCGTTTACAATCTGTGAATCATTCAGTGGATATTCAAATGTAAACTCCTCTGAAAAACCAAGCTTTTCAGCCCAAGCTATCATTCGTTCTGTCCCAATTTCTAAGGATTTTTGCGCAAAATATATGTTATCGGAGTACTTCATTGCCTCTTTCAAATCAACGTCAGTAACATTTGGGTTAACTCGAGTTACTTGATAGTTCCCCCAGCCACTATTAGCTCTCCATCTTTCGCCTTCTATGTGTACAACTTCATTTGGATCAAGTTCGTCTTCCTCCATTCCTATAGCAGTTGTAATCGGTTTAAACACAGACCCAGGAGAGAATGTACGATTAAAGCGGATCAGATTTACATTCCGTTCATCTTCAATCCAAGCTGTACGTTCAGGTGATCTCGTTTTTAAATAAACTTGATTCGGATCAAATACAGGTCGACTAACAAGTGCAGTTACTTCGCCTGAAACTGGATCCATGACAACACCGGCCCCTGCTTCATCACCTAATGCATCAAATAATTTTTTTTGTACATTCACATCAATCGTTAAAATTAAATCTTTACCGTCTTTCGGCTCTTGATTCATAAGAATATCCCGTATCTCGCCATTCGCATCAACGACTCGTACTTCAAAACCAACCTCACCACGGAGTTGTTCCTCATATGCGGTTTCCAATCCAAATCGACCAATATGTTTTCCAGCTCCGTAACCAGGCCAATCCTCACGCTCCAAGTCTTCTGCATTTACCTCTCTAAGGTCTCCTGTCAAGTGAGCAGTCAAATGAGCATAAGGGTATTCGCGTCCTGGTCTAGTATCCACAACAACACCTGGAATGTCGGCTTCATCAATTTCATGAATACGTTCATCATTTAATGGGACGTACATGATCGGTGCAAGCCAATCTGGATTCGTATCCTTATAAACAACAGCGAGTTCTTCCACTTCTTCCGCTTTTAGACCAAGAATATTAGCAAGTTGTTTTGCTTCCGCTTCTAAATCTTCAATTTTTTCGTACTGAAAACCAATCCGTCGATATTGGCCGTTGATGGCAAGAGGCTCACCATTTCGATCAAAAATTTGCCCACGATTTTCTGGAGTTATTGTTTGGTAGACGATTTCATCATCAATCGATTGAAAACTTTCAAAGAGATGGTTCGGTTGCCAGCTTACAAACCAATCATCAACCTCTTCTCCCTCTTCATTTGTTTGCAACTCTCTAACTACTTGTACTTCTGAATCATATGTAATTGGGCCAACTAATGTCTCTAACTGTGCAGTAACTGGATATGTAAGGTCACTAACTTCTTCCCAATCAATCTTTTCTTCCTCAAAGTTTCTTGGTTCGTAATTGATTTCAATATTTGAAACTTCCATCTGTTCATGAACTTCAGTATATTTTTCAGCTAACGTTACACTCCCGTTTGATACTTCCTCTTGAGAAGCTAATGTGAGGAAACCGACTATTTCATCATATTGCTGATTTTCCCAAGCATGAATATACCCCTCAACTACATCTTCAGGATTTGGGTCATCTGTAGAACACCCAATTAATAAGAGTGCACTAACTACAACAACATACTTCTGAAACTTTCTTTTCATTTGTACCCCCCACATATATGTTAATCTATTCTTATTTTAATAGTTTTATTATCCATTTGCTACCATTTAAAACTATTTCAATCGGAGTATCTTTTTAAACAAAGAAAAAGAGACACAAGCAACCGCCATGTATCTCTTAAAAATCATTATTTAAATATGGTTGAGATGACCTCATCTAACGACATGTCACTGGTAATTTCAAATGTACCTGGACGCAATGAATTCGCAAGCCCGCGACTTTCTACTTCATTAAAGAAAGCCATTGAATTATCAATAATATCTGCTCGAACAAGAGCATTTCCTACATCAATACTCGTCATTCCTGATGAAACAGTTAGAATCAACTTCGTACGGTATTCAACCGTTTCGTTCGTTTCCTCTGTTTCCTCTGTTTCTTCATCTCCTTGACTCGCAATGCTTGCTTCTGCTTCTTCATAAGCTTCAGCCGCAACATATTCTAGTTGCTCTTGCCATTCTTCTTCTGTATAAATGAAATATCCTTCGGCTGCTAATGTGGTTTTCATTTCATCTATTGACATCTTCTCTTCTGCTTGTGTTTGAACTACATCACTTGATCCGAAAAAGTAAACTGCTCCGCAAACGCTTGCTGCAATAAGCATCCCTCCAGCAAAGCTCCGCAATGAGTTAGCTGTCATTGGCTACTTTTCTCCTTTCGTCTTTCTCTTCTAGGTAAGGAGTAAGCAAGAGTCTTACTTCATTTTCAGTTAACTCTGTTTCTGTAGCAATCCCTTCCAATGAATATCCGCGCTTATGTAAGTCTAGTACTTCACGCATTAAGATTCTTTGTTTAGGAGAAACAGATTGTTTTCCTTTCTCATTTGCAGAAATTTCAGCATCAAGCTCAAAATCACGCATTTTCTTCTGTAACTGATACACTTCTTCCATTATCGAAATAGAGAATTGTTCCAATTCTTGTTGTGCTGCTTTTTGAGATTGCCTAGTTTTAGAAAACGACAAAATGAGCAACAAAATGGCTGAACCAAACAGTATGGCTAACGTCCATTCCATCATAATAGAATCCTCCCTTATATGAATCTATTTTCACTCAAGATTTTATTATACAATGTTTATGTCAAAAATTCGATCGAAAACAAGAAAATACGACAAAGGTCAGATGTTTGTAACAAAAATGACAAAATCCTAGGATATTATCATAACTTAATGCCTAGTAATAAAACGGTTAATCAATCATTTGTTTACAAAAAACCATGCCTCAAATTGTGAGACATGGTGTCTGTACTAAGATCCTAAAATATTCTGTATAAACATACGAACTACGTCGGCTCCTCCAATGATAGACCCTAACGTGCTACCTAAGTTTGCCAACACAACAACAAGTAAAATTCTAGTTACAGAGTTGCTCCAAAAACCTTTTACCGTAAACACATCGTCTGATAAATTTTCAAAATCCCCAACTTTCGGTTTTCGAATATACGCTTCGACAAAACCAGCAAACCATCCGGCTGCAAGAAGTGGATACAACGAAGTAAGTGGCGCTACGATAAAGGCTGTAGTGACCGTTAACGGGTGGCCAAAAGCAATAGCTGCCCCCATTGCAGCAAAAAAGCCATTCCAAAGTACCCAACTCATCGTTAAATTTACACCAACAGCAGGGTTAGCATAGAAGGTATAGCCAATAATTCCTAAAATAAGAAGTGGGATGAACCATGCAATTAATTTAGGTGCGACAGACTTAGGCGGTCGCTTGGATAAAGAGTCTAAATCATGATCTCTTTTAATTTCTTCTTTAATACCAGGAACATGGGCAGCACCTAAAACAGCAACAATTTTGTTGCCAGGTGCTTCTTTAATCTTTTGTGCTAAATACTGGTCCCGTTCATCAATTAATGGTTTCTTTAATTTAGGAAAGGCAATTGTAAATTCATGAAGCATCGAATTGAGCATATCTTTTGATTTCATCTTTTCCATTTCTTCTTCGGAAATTTCATCTTTGCTAAAAACACTATAAATAATTTCCATCATTAGTTTTGCTCTTCCCCATAATCCCACACCATGCCAAATTCTTGCAAAAGTAATTTGGATATTGCGATCAGCAAGGACAAGGTTAGCACCTATTTCTTCTGCAGAATCAATCCCTTGTATCATTTCTTGACCAGGCTTAATTCCAAATTGTTTAGCCATTCTCTTTTGAAATGAACCTATAATTAAGTTCATAAGTAGAAGAGTTGCTTTCTTTTCTTTGATAACCTTAAAGATATCCATGTCTTTCCATTTATTAGCATCCTTTATGGACTGATATCTTTGATCATCTAACTCCACACAAACCGTGTCAGGTTTCTCTAATTCAATCACTTCTTTTACTTGTTCTGCACTTTGCTTTGATACATGTGCCGTTCCAATAAGAATTAACTCTTTCCCTGATATATGTAATCTTGTTATGTTTTGTTCCGACATAAATTACCTTCCTTTATGTATTCTCTCTAAGTATATATGTCTTTTGCATATTTTCCATTTTAACACTTTTTATTGTACTGTAGGAAAAAATAAAACTTTTTTATTCCGTTAAGGCTGTAATGAGACTACTCAAAAACAATTTGGTCTTAAATAATAGTGTTTTATTGTAAAAAATCATTAAATCTGCAAAAATAATATGGTTGATAAACTTTATTTATAAGGCTATTTTCGTAAAGATTGTTGCTATGATATAGTTTTTCCGGAGTAAAATGGAGCGGAAATCACTCGACTCCTGCGGGATGCATAGGGGCGAGACCCCACAGGCGCAGCCGAGGAGGCTCGGCACCTCCCCGCGGAAAGCGAGTGGATGGAGCTCAGGTGGAACGAACATGTGAAGGGCACGTAACCCATAAAAACAACAAAGTATGCGAAAACAGCCATTTATAAAAATAAAAGCTTGTAGGTGACAATATGATAGAAGTTAAAAAATCAAAACTTAGCGATGGGGAATTTAATCGAGGTGTCTTTGCAACTAAAGATATAAAGAAAGGGCAGCTCATTCACACAGCCCCTGTCCTCCCTTATCCTAATGAACAGCACATTTTAATTGAACATACAGTTCTTTCCGATTACGTCTATGAGTATGGAATTAATCACGGGGCCATTGTTTTAGGATATGGAATGCTCTTTAATCATTCATATACTCCAAATGCCACTTATGATATTAATTTCGAGGCCCATACATTTGATTACTATGCATACACGGATATAAAAGCAGGAGATGAGATCTTGATTAACTATAATGGCGATGTCAATGATACGGAACCTCTTTGGTTTAACAAAGAACAGGGTACAGAAAAAGAGGAATAAACGGAAATAACCTTTATAAAACCCATATAACAAAGTAAGCCTGCCTTTAGGAAACTCTCCCTCAAGCAGGCTTACTTTTTCTTTAATCTGTTTCTATTTCATGGTCTTTCTTTCGTCTAAATAACCTTTTCCACCAATTTGTAAAGTTGTCCGTGTAAATGTACATAACTGGTACAAGGAGCAATGTAATAAATGTCGAGAAGGATAAACCAAATACGATAACAGTTGCCATCGGCGCTTGAAGTTCTGCACCTTCACCAATTCCAATTGCAAGTGGCACCATGGCAAGAACCGTTGTGAGCATCGTCATTAGAATGGGACGTAACCTTGTAGGCCCTGCCTGTAAAATGGCTTCTTCTCTCTCGAGTCCACGCTCTCTTAGCTTATTAATGTAATCGACTAGTACAATGGCATTATTTACAACAATACCTGCTAGCATAATGACCCCAATAAAGGCAGGTGCACTTAGAGGTCTGCCTGTTAAGACGAAACCAAGTATAATTCCAATAAATGTAGCAGGAAGACTAAACATTACAATAAATGGATACAACACTTTTTCAAACTGGAATGCCATAACCGCATAGACTAAAAAGATAGCAAGAGCTAATGCTAGAGTAAGATCAAAAAAAGCATCGAGCATCATTTCATAATCTCCACCTGTTTGATAATCATACCCTTCAGGGAAAATGTATTGATCAAGCTCCGCTTCTATCTCTGACATAACACTTCCTAAATCCCGATCCATAATATCGCCTGTTATTGAAACACCGCGCGTTTGATCTTGTCGATTTATCACATTTGGCCCCTCAGCCTGCACAAATTCTGCAACATCTGATAGAGAAATCATATCTCCTGTTGGAGTTAAGATAGGAAGGTTTTGAATTTGGTTATAATTTTCTCTGTATTCAATCGGCAAAATAACTGAAATATCGATCTCCTGACCTTCTGTTCGCATTTGTGTTGCAACAACCCCAGTCACACTGTTTCTAACTGTTTGCATCACATCTCCATATGATAAACCGTATTGTGCAGCTACATCACGATCAACATGAATTTGCACTTCAGGTCTTGCATCCCCCATAGAATGCGTAACATTGTTCGTACCAGGGACGTTATTAATGATTTCTTGAATATCGTCAGCAACAAGTCTTAACGTATCAAAATCTTCGCCACGAACTTCAATTTCAATCGGGTTTCCACCCATACCATCACTTTCAAAGGCCATCACACTAAGATCGATATCAGGAAGAGTCTCAGAAAAATCACTGAAACCTTTTATCACATCATTTGTCGTGACATTTCGTTCACTTGCTGGTACAAGACGGATGTAGAGGTCTCCACTATTTCCTCCTCCACCTCCCATTCCCATCATTCCCCCTCCACCAACAGAGGAATAAATGACTTCTGTAACACCTGTATTTAATAAATACTCTTCAAGTTCGATTAACGATTCTCTTGTTTCTTCTAAAGATGTACCAGTAGGCATTTCAAAACTAGCTGTTATTTCACCCTGATCAAACGCTGGGATTAATTCTACTCCTACGAATCTTACTCCACCCAAACTAGCAATAAGTAAGATTAATGTACCAAAAACAATTGTTTTTTTGCGTCTGATTGCCCACTTTAACATCTTTCGATAGAAGTTATCGACACCATCAAAGAATTGTCCAATACGGTCGCTTACCTTCCCAAACCCTTTAGGCTCTTCTACCACAGCTATCTTCGGCAACAAAAGACCGGATAACATAGGTACAATCGTTAAAGCAACAACCAAAGAAGCAAGCAGAGTAAAACCGACCGTAAGAGCTAACGGCATAAACAACTCTGCAGCAATACCACCAGTAAAAACAATCGGGACAAAGACAACTAAACTTGTTAATGTTGAGGCAATTACAGCAGAAGATACTTCTGATGCCCCTTTTTTGGCAGCTTCAACACGGCTGTAGCCTCTTTCACGGTATTTATAGATGTTTTCCAAAATGACAATCGAGCTATCTACCAATAATCCTATACCTAGTGCTAATCCACCAAGAGTAATAATATTAATCGTTTGACCAGCAAAATATAGTAATGTAAATGCTGAGATTAACGCTATTGGAATCGATAAACCAATAATTAATGTACTTCTAAAACTTCTTAAAAAGACTAGTAGAACGATAATTGCCATTGATCCACCTAGAATCATATTCATAACAACACTTTGAATAGAGTCTTTGATGAACTCGGCCGAATCCATAATTTTTGTTAATGACGCACCTTGTGTTAACTCTGATTCGATCGTCTCTAATTGATTTGACACAGCATCTGAAACATCTACTGTATTCGCATCCCCTTGCTTTACAATATCAATGCTTAAAGTAGGTTCCCCGTTGACATAAGCTAAAGAAGACACCTCACGGAACGTATCATTCACGTCTGCAACTTCAGATAACTTTATCGTCCCCCCTGTTTGAAGAGGAATGTTAATGTTTTCAATATCTGTTGTTGAGCGGAAATCACCAACGATTCGAAGGGGCACTTCTTGTCCTCCGCGTTCCACCTCACCTGCAGGAGAACTCATGCTTTCTCCACCAATAATTTGTGATAGCTGAGTTAATGTCACACCATAATTTTGTAACATTCTCACGTCAGGCTCCACAACAATCTCTCTTACTTGTGCACCCGTTAATTCAACTTGACCAACTCCAGGTATTCGTTCAAGCCGAGGGATAATACTATCTTCTGCAATATGCGTGAGTCTCGTTAAATCCATTTCTCCCGAGACCCCAATCTGCATAATTGGCATTTGATTTGGATCAAAGCGCATAACACTTGGGTCACCAGCCCCTTCTGGCAGCCCTTGTCGAACCATATCAATCCTATCTCGCAAATCTAACATGACCGTATCCAAATCCGTATTAAAATCATACATTAATAGAATAAGAGATTGATTTTGAGCAGAAATTGACTGCATCGTGTCTAAACCTTCAGTAGCACTCAACGCACCTTCGAGAGGTCTAGTAACTAAATTCTCAACTTCTTGAGGCGCAGCACCGTTATACGGTGTCATGACAACAGCAATTGGCAAGTCCATATCTGGCATTAAATCTACCTTTAACCCAGATAATGAAACTCCTCCTAAAATCATCATCACAAGAGCAATGATGATGACGCCAACTGGTCGCTTGACAGATTCATTAATCAGTTTCAACTACAGTACCTCCGTTTTAATTACCTTTAGTAGAAGATCTTTCAACATTCTCGATAGATTGTTCTTCACTTAACTCTTTTTCATCATCTAGACCTTCTTGTTCGACTTCTTTATCGTCTTGTTCTTCAAACGACGGATTAATATCGTTACGAATATTGATCAGTGCACCATCATATAACTGGTGACTCCCTCTTACAACAACGTATTCTCCTTCTTGTAAACCACTTTCAATCCCAAACCATTCTGCCGTTTCACCATTAATTGAAAGGTCGCGCCTTTCTACAGTTGTACCATCTATAGTTACATACACAAATGTTTCATTATTCTGTTCAATGACTGCATTTACAGGTGCAACAACTTGTTCATTATCCCCACCAGTTTCAATCAACACTTCTGCAAGCATACCTACACGAAGATTGTCATCTGGATTCGCAAGTTCAATCTCAACAGGATATGAACGAGATTGTTCAGAAGGTAGCAAACTTATATAGTTGATCTTGCCTTCATACGTTTGATTGAATGACCTAATATGAACTACAACTTCTTGTCCTTCCTTTAAATTAGGAAGCTGAGATTCGTTAACATTTACTTCAACTACTGGTGAATCCATTTGTACTAGTTGTAAAAGCGGTGCTTGAGGTGATGCCATTTCCCCTACGCTGACATCAAGGCCTGTAACTTGACCAGACATCGGCGCCTTTACAACAGCATGTGTTTTTTGTTGTTCTGCCATATCAACAGAAATTTCAGCTTGTTTTACAGAGGCTTCAGCTGCTTTGATTTGATCGGTTGATTTTGCTTGTTCTAATCCCATCTCAGCTTGTCTTACAGCAGCTTTTGCTTGTTGTTTATCTTGTTCAGTCGGCATACTTCCACCTAGTAAACTAGCAAAAACGGCCTGAAGCTCTTCAGGCACTTCAGAAAGATCAACATCCGACGAATCTTCAGCATTTGAAATCATATTGTACGTATTCTTTGCTTGTTCTACCTGCATTTCTGCTTGCTTTACACTCTGATCTCTCATGGTTTTGGCACTAGTTAGACTCGCTTGGGCAGCTTCTAATCCTGCACGCGCTTGAGCAATGTTTAAATCTGCATCTGTTGTATCTAACTCAAAAAGGGTGTCCCCACGTTGTACCGTATCACCATTTTTGACGTGTACCGCTTTTATTTCACCTGCCAACATCGGTAAAACAGCCATATGTGAGCCGGCCATTACATGTCCTGATAAATTCACGTCATTAGTTAGCGTTCCTTTTTTTATTTCTTCTATTTCAACTGGATGAATAGGGGCTTGCTCTTCATCTGCTGATACACTATTTTCATTCATCTGCGAGCTACACCCAGCTAACATAACTATAGTCATTAACATTAATGCTACCCAAAAGTTTCTCTTACTTACCATGCATTTGCCCTCCAATTAATTAAAATCGTTATACCTTTAGAATAAGCCTTTTCACCTATTTAACTTGTTAATAAATGATCCAAGTAACATTCTATCATTAATAAATGAACTGAATATGAACTAATTTATGAACTTACATTTTATATAAGACTCTCTAATGATTGATCGTACCAATCTAATATGAACTGAACATGAACTATAAATAATTTCGTTTATCTGACTGATAAGCTGTCAAGGCTAAGGATGATATCACTTTTGATAATAGCATAGAGAAGTTGGAGGGATTTATGGTTTCTTTTCGCGGGGACGCACATAAATTTTATTTAAAAATAAAAAAGAAGTATCAAAAAGGCTTTAAACTTGAGGAATCGAAAGAGCTTCAAGAATTAAAGGAAATAAGACATTTTTACCAAGTAATTGAAACACGGACACTTGGAAATATTCATTATTGGATTTTAAAAGAAAAAAGTGGTTCTGGGTTAATTCCGATTTTAGTAACCGCTATACCTTGGGTGCTCTTTATATTTGGGAATCAAGTACAAGAGTTCTTTAAGAACGATGATGGATACCTCTGGTTACTGTTTGTCTTTATTTATTTAACAGCCGTTACAATTAGTGTTAGTATTCACTTCCGAGAACGATCGTGGGCAACCGTACACTCAAAGATTATTGAGGATATTATTGAAGAACGAGAACAGGAACAAAATCGTTCCAATTCCAATTATTGAAAATTTTTAATATGTATAAAGATTCCTGTAAGGTCAAATGACCCTATAGGAATCTGATTAAACTAAGTCTAATGCCTGATTTAAATCTTCCCATATATCTTCCCACGCTTCTAGCCCTATCGATAAACGAAGAAGCTCATTGGAGATACCCATCCGTAATCTTTCTTCAACTGGGATGAGCATGAGTCATTGAGACCGGATGTTGGATAATTGTTTCAGCATCTCCAAGACTAACCGCAATAGGAATAAGCTGGAGATGATTAACTACGTTGACTGCATCTTCATATGTCCTTTTATCTCAAAAGAAAGAAGACCTCCTCCTTTTTTCATTTGCTTTTATGATTCCAATTAATGGTGATGAGACTGCTGCCATACCAGAGCCAAATGCTAGTGCTGCCTCCCCTACTTCTAGTTGCGCTATACGTTCTTCCTTCAAGGACTGAAACGGTTGGATTAGAAATCCGTGAATAAATATACCCAGGTTCTTGTCCTGAAAATCGTTTGGCCCCTTTTTCCATAGAAGGAAACATAAATGTTGATGTCTGATAAATTGGTGTTGTTAAACTATCTAAATGTTGTTTTGCATCATACCCAGAATGAACAACTTTCGTTTCAAAATGATAATTCTTATTCCTATTCATCATTATCCTCCTCGTATTATATCTTTAAGAGCTCTCATTTAGAGATTTCCAGTTGATCCGGATTAACAAGAACCCTTTAAATGAAT